>WAOT01000031.1 GCA_015521115.1 Desulfurococcales archaeon | reverse complement strand
CCTGGAGGCTGTCCGCCCCCGGGTGGCTGCGTGTATAGTATGTTCACCTCCCCGACTGGGATCTCGACCTTGTAGGTGCTCCTGTCGACGTTAATCCTGCTCGTGTAGGCTTTGGCACTGGCTGACACGTTGGTGGGTGATCCTGAGTAGTTGATCACCGCCAGGAGCCCGCTCCCCTCTACACCATGGCCTGGGATGTCAGGCGCCTTCTCAAGGTGGACAACTATCTCGTCCCCCTGCTGCGATACGGTTAGTGAGTTGAACTGGGAGCCCAGGTCTCCCGCCTGGTATCCGGTATATGTCACACCGGGTGCTGTTATGTTTACGAAGACCTCCTCCGCCCAGTATGTTCCATTGGCGTAGACTTTGACCGAAGAGTTGTCCACCTGAACGGTTACCTCTTCAATTCTGGCCGGGACAGCCCTGGACTCTAGCATGGCCTCGAACTCCTCATCTCCCCCCGTGTATCCCAGGGCCCAGAAGCCGAAGCCGCCGTACCCGTTCTGGATGGCGTAGTCTATCTTTATCATGAGGCTCGTAACATTATCAAACCAGACCTGCCTGCACTGTCCGTCCTTGGTGTAGCTTATCCACGGCACGTGGCCGCTGCTATCCCATTTGACCGTGTAGCCGCTGTACTCTGACATGATCTGTGCGTACGTCTTAGCCACACCCCTACCGGTTGTCGCAGAGTACGGGCTACAGCTCTGGGCAGGCCAGTCGTAACCGTAGAGTGGGAGGCCTAGGACGATCTTCTTCTTGGGGTAGTAGTTGTCTAGGATTGCGAGGGAGTCCGCCACGTCCAGTCCACTGTAGAGGATGGGGGAGACTGGGCCTGTGGTCGAGGATCCGGAGTAGTGGTAGTCGTATCCCATGAGGAAGACGAAGTCAAGGTACTGGGAGAGCCTGCTATCCCTCCATACCTTCTCCACTCCACCAGCCACGGAGGCGCTAACTATAATGTTGAGATCCTTCAGCTTCTTCAAGAGGTCTAGGAGGTAGTCGCTGTTGTTGGCCCCTGTATAGCTGTTCGTGCTCCTCATAAACTCCCAGTCAATATTGATACCGTCGAAACCATAATTCAGGACTGCAGACTTAGTGTTCCTAACCAGGTCATCCCTGTGATAGGCTAGGACACTGTCAGCCACGTCCCTGTTAAAGATAGTCAACGTCAGGAGGAGTTTACACCCCCCACAACTACTCCTAAACCTCTGAATATCATCAACATGCGACTCCACACGCCCGAGATCGAGGCTCCCATCACTGCCTACAGGGGCGCTGAAGAATATCAAGTACGTGAACACGCCTGAAGGCGGGTTATAGCTGTCAGCAGTCCAGTACGGTATGAAACCCACAACAACAGGCCTCCCACTCTCCTCTAGTGTTGGCGGCCCTACCGGGCGGGACACAGCAGACGGGATAGATGCTGCCAACAGGAGTAGTAACAGGACAGCGCCTACAGCGGCTCGTCCCAAACCTCCCCCACCACTAAACTATTAACACACGGTAAAGGTCTATTAGTATGAGCCTGCTAAAGGTTAATAGCGGGCCTTGAAAGGGTGCCACTCTTATGAGTGAATGCGACCGGGAGAAACTGGAGGCCCTCATGAGCCTAGCGAAACTCTGGCTACCTGAGGATGAGGCCTGCAAGTACATCTCGGATATGGAGAGGCTAACCTCGACCCTACAGGCCGCTGTCAGGAAGTACGGGGTCGAGGAGCCCCTCTACTACGTGTGGGAGGAGGGGTATGAGCCCCTGGAGGAGCCGATATCTCATGGGGGTGTGGATATAAGAGGACTCACACCTGACAGGGTAGACGATGAGGGCAGGGTAGTGCTGCCCTGGAAGCCTAGGGGCTGAAGATGAGGCGTTATACTCTAGTTGCAATAATATTAGTATCGTTGATAACCCTATCCCCCCTACTCTCGACCCAGGGACACGCTATAATAAGGCACCCCGCAGAGTTTAGTGCTGAGCCGGTCGTTAAGGGGTACAAGTTCTACTCCCCCTTGGAGGCTAGGCTGTATGCTAGGATCATGCAGGGCATAGCCCTCCTCATCGCATACGCCAATGTTACAGACGTCGCCGTCTCACGGGCCTCCTGCCTGGCACTAAGCCCCTCCATACCCCTCCTAGCCCCGTACCCTCCGGGGTGGGAGTCGATCCTATCGCTACCCCCCTCATCGCTGATAAAGTATAGGGCCACGATTGTCGGGTGGAACAGGGATATACCGAACTCCACTTTCATAGTCGAACCAGTGGCCTCCCCCTCGCAGGCATGGAGCATACTAGCCCCCCTCCTCCCTGTCCCAGTAGGGAGTAACGCGAGCCTCATCATGAGGGCATCGCCAAACCAGACCCTCATAAACCTGTCAAAGAGCCTGGGGAGAATGGCGGCCTCCCACAGTATCGAGACAGTCTCAAACCAGACCGCCATACTAGCCCGGAACCTCACATCAGCCATAGGCCCCGAGCTGCTCAGCGTTAAAGTCCACTGGGCCCTCTCCACCCTGGACGGGCTACTCGACAACCGTGAGGCCCAGTACGTATCCCCATGCGGCACGGCAGCCATCATGACGGGGGGCTACCCGACCGCCTCCCCAGACAAAGTAATCAATATAGCGGAGAGAACCTCGCGGACTTCACAGTTTGCAGTATTCCTAGCAGAGCTCGTCCTCCAGTCAGCGGTAGCTGTAGAGGAGGTCACAATACAGACGCCACAAGGTAATATGACGATCAGGAACTTGACGGTCATGGTATCACCAGTTATAGGAGGGCTCGGGGGAGACCGGGAGGGTGCACTCGAGAAGGTGGGTATAGCCTCAAACATGCTCGCCAACTTCGTCTCCTCCATGGGAACGGTCATAACCAAGCCGCCAAAGCTTGGGGCTGCCCAGCCAGCTAACGTGACGAAACTCCTCGAGGACGTCGAGTCCGGAAACGAGTCGACAGCCCTCCAAGCAATAATGGAGGCACAGTCCCTACTGGAGCAGGGGCTAATATCCCAGGAAGACCTCAACAAGCTCGTGGAGGCATTCAAGGAGAAGTACGGCTACGACCCCCTCAACACC
>WAOT01000030.1 GCA_015521115.1 Desulfurococcales archaeon | reverse complement strand
GGTATACTCTGGCTACTCCTATGTCTCCGACGATGACAAGGCGGTCGCTGTAGTCAAGTTCACCCAGCCCTGGGGGTCTCCGCCGTACAGGGCTGTTTTAGTATATGGGGACATGATTAAGGTCAAGGGTGGATTGAGGGAGCGTGTTGCACTAACCGGCTATATCCTCAGCTATCTAGTCCTGCCCGACAAGGCCTACAGCCGCCTTGACATTATTAAGCCAAGGTATAAGAGGAAGAGGCCTGCCAAGGGGGTTGTAGTCGGTTTCTCAAGAGATAATGATGGTTCGGGGCGCGGGAGTATAGTATTGGAGTGTGTAGGGGCTATTGGGGTCTTCGCGGAGTATAGGGCAAAATATGTTGTTTTTATTCCCCCTATTATAGCTTGGAGGTTCAGCCGCTGGGTCAAGTTTGAGCCCCGAAGACTTTACGAGTTGGAGGGGTGCAAGAGGATTGAGCGGGAAGTGGCGGGAGAGGCTTAGGGAGTCGTTAGAGCTCGTCACAGAGCCGCCATTCACGGGGTCGTCGCTCTACATGCTAAACAGGGCTTTAAAGGGGGATAGGTTCCAGTATGTTGAGCCCCTATCGCCCTACATGCATGCCGTCGCGGTCTATAGGATCTCCCCGGAGGAGATTACCGTATGGCTGAATATAGCACCCCTACCCATCGAAAACTCCCCAGATACGGCGGGCGACTGGAGTGACGTCATTGGGAGGGCCTCCAAACTCCTACCACGCCTCATGTCGGTAGGGAGCGTTGAGCCACTAGATGACGACCTCATATCCTACAAGGTAAGACTAGAGAGCCCGGTAAGGAGGAAGGCTGAAACAATACTCCTACTATCCACTATTAGGGGGCTCTCAGGGGTTGATCCGGTAGGCTCCCTGAGGGAGGCACAGGGCCTACTATCTATAGAGGAGTCTAGTATCCCGCGGAGGAGCATGATCTACGAGGCGCTCCTGGGAATGCTAACACTGACCCTCATAGAGGTTGAAGGCCAGGAGGGATGCCCTCCAGGGAGTTTCACACTTGAAAACATGACTGAGGCTCTAGGGATCCCGAAGGCCACAGCATACCGCCTCCTCACGGACATGGAGAGGCTCAAACTCGTAGAGCATAGGAGGGAAGGCCCATGCAAGGGCTACGTCCCCAACCTAAACTATGAGCCACTCCTCGGAGACCTCATGTTGGCAGCGTCCCAGACGAGCAAGGAGACGGTCGAGACAATACTGTACCTAGCCACCGGGAAGAGGTGGGAGAGGCTTACAATGCGGTTAGAACTACAATAGCATTCGTAGAGCAAGGAGGGCCGCTTCCTCCTTTCAACAATGAGCTAGACACACGCCACCTAGAGAGTGGGAAATTTAGGTGCTTCGGGGTTCATAAACTACTATCCCCTGTCCGATAGCCTCACCAATGATAACGCTAGTTTTAGCTTTTCTACGAAGCTCCTCCGGGGTTAGGGGGATTAGTGTTGCATCCCTGGGCTTGTCCCACAGGCGGTATAGTATTGAGAGCCTCTCCTCTAATGTCATCCCCTCCCAGTCTTTGGAGACCACTAGCAGGTCTATGTCGCTTGACTCCGTGAAGTCCCCGCGGGCGACGCTCCCGAACAGTATAATCTTCTCTACCTTGACCTCTCTTTTACTCAACTTATCGGCAAGATCCGCGGCCCAATATCTAACCTGGTTCAGTAATGCCTCCCAACGCTTCTGCCGCTCTCGCAACAATCTTCCTAGCTGTTTCAACAGCCTTTCTCGCCGTTCTCCGGCTGATCGCCTCATCCGGTAGGCCCTCCACTATATCAGGGTACCTTGACAGGTGGTAATATTGTGTGAGCTCGTATGCGTCCTCCAACTCCTCCACGCTTAAGCCTAGGTCTATGCCTAGCTCTTCAAGAAGTCTACGAATGCTATGCGTTTTGGGATAGTACCCCCTATAGTGTAATAAGAGGGCTTTCAGGGCCTTCTCAGCGGCTTGCTGTGCCCAAAAGGTGGCTGCAGCCCTGTCATCGTCTTGAAGGCTACGTTCTGCCCTCTCGAGATCCCTCTGAGCCGCTCTAAGCCACCACCTGACCTGTTCTCTCACTTTCCTTGAACCCCCTAATCATACTATAAGGGATCTGTGGACGCTATGAATACATGTCACTATCCCTACTATGCCGATGTCACCTCCTTTAGAGGTAGATATCCGTAGGATTTACCTGTGTAGAGGTCGGAGGGAACCCTCCCTAACCCTCATCCCCCTATTATGATTAAATATGGATTAATGACATGCCTCCCATTCAAATGGGTGATGCTCGGGGTGAGGTATCTCTTATTCCATGCGGACTATATCCGTTATAGGACTTTGAGGAAGGCGTTGAAGCACCCCCCGGATCCTCCGGGCGAGTACGAGGCTGGGCCTGCTGTGGTGGTTTTCCTAACTGTTGAGAGGGGGGATGATGATTGGGTCGTGGAGGAGGCCACTAGGGACATACTAGACTATTCGAGTAACAAGGTTAGGGAGCAGAGTATCCTCCTATACCCATACGCCCACCTCTCGAGCGACCTTGAGAAGCCGGGCAGGGCCCATAAGATCCTGGTGAGGCTTGAGGAGAGGATTAGGAGGGAGTGGCAGGGCTCCCTCCATAGAGCCCCCTTCGGCTGGTATAAGGAGTTCGAGATCAAGGTCAAAGGCCACCCCCTAGCAGAGCTCTCCCGCACCATCCGCCCGAGACCACCACTCCTAGAATGCGGTGGTCAAAAGGCTAGGAGCCTGTCCGAGGCCCTTGCAATGGGGTGCCTGCCGGGGGAGATCGCCTCCCCCGTACCCATGGAGGGGCTTGCGGGGGAGAAGCTCGGGCTCCTCGGCCTTAGAGGATGTGGGGGGTGGGAGGCCTGGGAGGTTCAGAGGAGACTCGTCTCCGCAGTTCAACGGCTTGCTGGGAGGCCTGTGGAGGGTGTCGTTGGTCTTATGGAGTGGGCTGATAGGGTTGAGGCGGGGCTTCGGTGGCTGAGGCAGGTGTTAACCGGGGGGTTAACACTGGGCCTCCACAGCTGCCCACTAAACACCACAATAGGCCTACAAGCCGAGATCCTCCAAGACCTCCTAGACATCCTCGGCCTAACAGAGCATCTCTCAAAGCACACCCTGGACACCGCAACCCTATACTACTACGCCCATAATGGGAACGCGAACCCCATAGCTCTCCAATCCGACGACAAGGCAGCAGTTGGACCCCTATATTCCATACTATACACAATCATACACATAGAAGCCCAGAAGGCCTCAAAGGGGGAAACACCACAACTCCCCCCATGGCTCCACCCCATAACCGCCGCCATCATACCTGCAAGGGATGCCCAACAGGGATACGCCGAGGAGCTCGCCAACTCCCTCTCCAAGAGAGGCGCCACAGTAGCGCTCCTCCAGCCTACCGTGGGTGTTGGCGCTAGGATCAGATGGGCGGGGAAGAGGTGGATCCCCTACGTGATCGTAGTAGGGGAGAGAGAGGAAAAAACGGGGCGAGCAACAGTCAGGAGGAGGTGGAAGACGGGCGAGCAGGAGAGCATAAGCATAGTAGACCTAGTGGAGGAGGTCTCCGCCATGGTAGGCCACTACTCTCCCCCCGGAACAGTACATAGGATGAGAATCGGGTGACCATTAACTTAGACCATGCATCCATCTGTCAACAACATAAATGTCATATCATAATATATAAAATAATATTAAAAATCCTGTAACCTCCACCGAGACCACCTACAAAAGCCCCCACGAGGCCCCTCAGGAACCCCAAAGCTCCCATTAGATGACGTAATAAGCAGGCACTGTTGTGAATCCCAAGGCTATAGGTAGCAAACCTGTGATGCGTGTAACGAGAATAACTATAGACCTAAACTTAATATCAGAGCCTCTCGCTTCCAGCATAGCTCCAGAGGCGAACAACGATTATATCATGCTGTTAACAAGACTGAAGGGTTCTTGGCCATGATTTGCTCTTGACTGTACGGTATTGTAGGAACCCATTAGTTTTAGGGGATAGTGCTTCTGGAGGACTATATGTCCGAGAAGCCTCTTATTTGAAGCACCGGGTAGCTCTTCGAAATCTGTTTGTATTTCGTAAAGTAGCTTAAGCCCTCGTTTCGACAATCGTTGTCTCCTCAAGCGCTTGGGATCTTGGCAGAGTATAGCGATGCTACTATCCAATGCTCAGTTCTTACTCTATTGTCATTTAGCGATCTCCTCTGAAATCTTTAGGGCACAACTTCTAGCCATGGTATTCTCTTGAAGTCCTCGTCAAATGTGAGAATAGTGTTTATGCCGTAGTGTTTGCACGTTAGGGCTATGATTGAGTCTTTGGGTGCTAGTCTATAATTGCTCATTGTGCTGACTATTTTACTAGGTTGCACCTCAGCATCCCCTACCACTTTCACGTAGAGCTCTCTTAATAGTGAGACAAACATATCCGGGCTTCCTTTTGCGAAGGCTATACCTTTGCTTCTAATGAGTCTTCTTAGGTCATAAGCCCTCCTTATCCCATACTTCTTCAAAGCCTCTCTTCTTATAATGAAGTGGAATACCTCATCAATAACACAATACTCGTCATTAAGAGGGGATATTTATCTAGGAGATCTTCAGCGAGATCTTCAGCTTCAGAAGCACGAGCGCCCTCGTAGAGTAGCTGGATGAAGACGTTAGAATCTACAAAGACATACTCCCTCATAGTGGCTCCCACTCCGCTTCAGCTAGTAGCTCCTCTATCTCCTCCTCACTAGCCTTACCCAGTATGCCACGATACCTTCGCAGAATCTTCCTCCTCTCCTCACCGACTGGGATAAGCACTACTATTCTCTCCTCTCCCTCCTTAAGGTCGATAGGTTCTAACGGCTTGAGCACGCCTTTCTCGTACCTCACTTTCACGGCTTTAGACAACCCTTACACCCCCTTTTAATGTATACCACCACAGGCCAATTAGCCTTCAGCTTTTCCTGCATAGAGATTCCCAGATTATCATTATTTAATAGTTATATCATTCACATGGAACTATACTTAAACACTTAAAATTAGTCTCTAACAGGTAATACTAGGGTTTTCCCACAATAAGGCAACTTTAGCTGCCACACTATTCCCTGGAAGGGCTCTCCTAGTGAGCGGAGGGCGGAGGTTGTCCTCGGCCGTCAATATTGACATTGCGGTTTCAACGCGAGATGTACTACATCTCTCCCAGAGCGGGCTCAGGGATCTAGTAACAGGAGAATTGCTAAGTGATCTCGGGCTCATAGCCAAGAACGGGAATGAATGGAATATCATCAGAGTGGGTGAGTCCGTGTTCCTCGTCCCCGCAGAACTAAAGGTCTCAGATTTCAACCTCGTTCACGAGGTTCTTAGCGGGGGCCCATTAGGACAACTATTGTTCGGTGACTCTGTTAAGGAGTACTATTTAAAATGTTACGAGTGCTCATCCGCCGAGAAGATCGCAGGCCTCCTCGCTGCGTCTCCTGACAAATACTATAAGGGGGTCTATGTTGGGAATCTTTATGGTGAGAAAACTGTCGAGGCCATACCTGAGTTTATGGCCTCATTAGCTAAGTTCTGCAAGGACAATATTAATAATGATCATGTAAATGCTATTCTCGGGCTTGACCTGATGATCGGCTCATACGACCCCAAACACCTCAAATATGGAAGTGAAACCCTTGTGGGCCTCCCGGGACAGAGGCTTCTAGGTTTAACCCCTCTACGTGCTGAAGGGGGCGTTGATGGGTTAGCTCGTAATCTCGCTCGATACGAGCTCATATACACAATGCACTTCATGGTCTACCATAAAGCCGCTAAGTCCTTGGCCCGGATAGCTTCGAGTATAATAGAGCACTCAGAGGGGGACATTGAAGGGTTGGCCAGCAGATTCCTTTCCCACCTACTCGGACGGCTCGGCCTAAGGCTGATACGTGATGAGATAGCTGAGCTTCTCGATCCTTCTGCTTACGATGTATCTTTACGGGTTCAACATGACGAGGGAGAGCAGGCAGCTGGGATGAGGGGTCTTGAAGGCTACCTCATCTTCATAAAGTTCGGTGGAGATGATCTTCACAAAGCAATATACGATGTAATAATTGGTAAACCACATATGAAAAGACTCCTAACTCGGAGGCTCTCTAGAACTGCCAGGCTATACCATGAGAAGGCTCTAGACGAGTTAAGCCTACCTAGGGGGATCTCAGATATACTACGATACGGTATAGCCTGGGAGGAAACCTACCTGATGGTGGATCTCCCCCCACACGTAATTAGATTGACGAATGCTCTCTCAGGGCTCTTCTCTAGGGGGTGGCCTGAGGATCTCATCGTTGAGGGCGTGGACAGTGTGTTCTCGAAGATCCTAGTGACTGGGTGGTTCACAATGTTAAAGGTGGATACCGGAGACCTTCTAGAAGGGGCTCGAGCCGTCACTATGTACTTGAGAGACGGAGGGCTTCTCTCATCCCTGACATGGGCCTTCTCCAAGCTCCTACTCGACGAGAACATACTACCCCGCCCCTTCAAGGAGTACGAGACCGTTAAGCCAGTAAGGGTCGAGGCCCATGATTATAGGATCTCATCTACTGGAGTGGACGCTTCAAACACCATATTCTCACGCCACTATATAAGGAGTCTCCTCCTACGGGATCTCCACACCTTGTTCAACCCTCCACTCGATCCCCCATGTAGCGGGAGGATCCTGAGGGCATTCTCCAGGATGGGACTCGTCCCCTGGACGGAACACCTACTAATAGTCGAGGACAATGTGAGGATCGAAAGTCCTGGAGGAGGCATGTGGGAGCTACCCATACAATCTCCAACTGTTCTTAGAACCCTACCAGCACCTACCATCAAGGCCCTCAAGAGGGCATTATCGAGAACCCTCTGAATAGCCACTCAACTGGTCAAAACGGGTGGGGAAACCCTTCGGGAGCCGTGTTTTTTTAGACGGTGTGGGGAATTCTGGGAGCTGATTAGAGGGTTGAACATGTTAATCATAAACCCTACCCTGTCAAGATCCCTGCATATACGGCCCCCTCCTTAATCACCGCTTGATGCATCCGGGCACTAGAATGGGGGGTGGGGCTGGTGGGGAGGAGGCAGTTCCTGGGTAGGCATCTTATGTTGAAGAGAGAGTATGGTAATATGCTGCTAGAGGGGAGGAAGAGGGCTACGATACGTTTGGGTGTTGTGACTCCTAAGTATGAGGAGTTGATAGTGCATAGTGGTGGGAGGCCTATTGCTAAGGTGAGGGTTGTGGGGGTTGAGGTTAAACGGGTAAGGGAGCTTACCGATGATGATGCTAGGCTTGACGGCTTTGAGAGCCTGGATGAGCTTCTGGAGGCTCTCCGTAGGGCTTATGGGGATGTCTCTCCTGAAGACTACGTCACAATTCTGAGGCTAGAGGTCGTGCAGAGGCTTGACAGCCTGGAGAGCGACGACCCTTACCTAGGCCTTGAACCCGCTGATATTGCGAGGCTAGCCCTACGCTACCTCAAGGGGGAGATGAGCAGGGAGGAGGAGAGGATCTTCAGGAGCCTCACAGCCACCAACAGTATCAGGATGACAGCACAGCGCCTCTACGGGAGCCCCCTCAACAGGGCGAGGGTCAGGAGGGCCCTGAGGAGGGCCTTAAGGGAGCTCCAGAGGAGGGGGCTGATAGGGGCGGGATAAACCCGTTATAAAAGCCCTGGGACACTACAGGGTTAAACAATGGGGGAATGGAAGGCCTCAAAGACGCCCAGCCGTATCCACGGGGGCCGCCCCCGTCTGGAGGACAGCTTGGTGGAGGGTTATGCCGCCAAAGGTCAGGTACGAGCATAGAGACATAGGGGTGTGCCCCAAGTGTAACGCCCCAGCAGCAGACTACATCTACAAGATAGAGGGGCCCATAGGGGAGGAGAGGGACACCGTTAGGGTAACGGTAACTATAAGGTGCAGCCTCTGCGGCTACACTGAGAACAAGAAGATCCTGTTCCCCGTTAAAGCCCTAAACCTGATCAAATACCTCCTCATCCCCGAGATGAGACCGATCATAGAAAGACTTTATCTACTCTACAAGGTACGCCTCGTCCAGACAGGAGAAGCTGGAGGAGGAGAAGAGTGACCTCGTGGAAGCTGAAATGCACGGAATGCGGTAAAGAGTGGATACTCAAAGTGAGCTACGACCTAGCCAGCATGGGAAAAATATACCACTACTGCCCCCACTGCAAGAAAAACACGTTCCACATCGTCCTAGAAAGAATAGAAGACTAGCGAATAGCGAGCTTAACCGCCGTCTTATCCTCCCCCAGTTTTCTGGTGGTATGTCGGGCTGGGCTCCTGCATTAGCATGTGTACCATACGGGGACTGAGTTATAGGTGAATAGATGGAAGGGAGCGTCCACCTCTAACCCCGCACTATGCATTAGCATAGATTATTACACACTTATTACGAATTTAAATCATTCTGTAAATACTCTTCTATATGTTTTGGTGTTATTGTGTGTTTTGGGGGTGTGCCCTTCACTTGTCTGACTGCTACATATATTTTTGTTATCTCCAGTTCTGGAGGTAGTATTGCTGCCGCTTTTCTCAGTGTCAGTCTCCTTATCTTTTCTATCGTTTCAGGTGTTGCGCCCGTCCATTTTGCCTCTGCGAGTATGGCCTTTCTTTCCTTCTCGTTTAAGAGGAGTATGTCTATTTCTTCTCCCTTCCTTATTGCGGGGCCTACGAGCTTGTAGCCTTTTGGGCCGTATTTCCTCTCTAGGTATTCTCCGACTAGCTCCTCCCATGTCTGGGTTGTGTGGGCGTCCAACCTTTCATATACTCTCCTCTCCGCTTCACTAGCGAGGCCTATCTCGAGGAGGGATAATATGGGTTCCACGAGGTTGTACCATGTCCTGAGGATCGGGTCTCTCACCCTGTAGAACCCTTTGCGGCTGTGGAAGGGGGTTACTCTTTTGACGAGTCCAAGGTCTAGTAGGGTGTGGAGTGCTTTGTTGACATGCCCAATATCAAGCCCTGTGACGTTAGCGATCTTGCCCGGGGTAGTGTAGCCCCTTGCTATGGCACTCAGCACTGCATTATACGTGTGAGGCTCCCTGAAGTGCTCCCGCAGGAGCAGATCCCTCTCAGCCACTAGCGGGCTATCAATATCTAGGATGAGCCTCCTGACCGCCTCACTAAGACTGCCCGAGCCTTTCACTAGGCAGTAGTAGAAGGGGATCCCACCGATTAGTGAATATAGCCTTACACGGTCAACAGGGCTCCAGCCCGGAACCACCTCCTTCAAGCACCTGAAGGGTAGGAAACCCAGTTTTAGCCGGCTTGTTGCCCTGGCATAGAGTGGACTGCCTCCCCCCAGAACCTGCCTCTCCATTATCCCCACAAGGCTCCCGCTCACTATCAGGAGTGTGTTGTACTTATCCAGGTGGAGGTCAATGAACTCTTGGAGCTCGCTAAGGACACCCTCATAAGCCCTGACCCAGTAGGTGAACTCGTCAATAACTATGACCTCAGCACCCAGCCGGGAGATTATGGCTAGGAGCTCCGTTAGCCTAGTGGGCCTCAACGAGGTGAGGGCCTCCTCTCCAAGCTGGTCTCGTGCAGCCTCGGCCATGAGCTGGAGATTCCTCCCATGACTCGTGAGCTGCGCAAGATAATAGACTGCTCTCACGCCCCTCCGCGAGGCCCATTCCCTAAGGAGTCTGGTCTTACCAATCCTCCTCCTACCGTAGACGACTACAAACCCGGGCCTCCCCTCAAAGATCCTGTCAAGGGCTTCCAGCTCCCTCTCTCTATCCAGGAATGGGCACTTCACACCCAACACCTGAGTTCCTTACTCTAGAGTAATGTACTCTAAGGTAATGTACTTTATAGTACACTTCTGTCACTCATACTCCATATAAGCTTACACATAAGACTAGGCAAGAGTTTGCCCCGCGGAACACGGTTGTCGAGCCCCTGCTGCTCTTCAACAGTAGACACAGTAGAGGTTGTTTAACACCCCGATACCAGGACGCGAGAGATAAATCACGTATCGAGAGCACATTTGTGGGCGTCAAAATAAGCGGATCTGGAAATTCCAGGCGCAGGACTGCTAAGCTCTAAAGTCTCCCCTAGGCTTTACGGAGACTTTAGAGGTAATAACCTTGGGACTGGGACAATTAATAGGAGTGGGGAGGGCCGATGACGCCTTTAAGATAGCCCCCTGCTGTTGAGGGGGCGCGTGCTACCAGCCCCCCAGATGGGGCTGGGGATGGCATGGGGCCAAAGCACTGAGGCCCACCTCAATACTGAAAAACTTAAAGAGTCCTTCGAGAGCTATTAGAGCATGGGGAAGGAAAAAATGCAAAGCTATTATAAAATTGATAATCTCATAAAAATAGTTAAAAAGAAATTAATCTATAAAACGTCAACAATCACTTACGGTATAGATTGGAGTCCCGACGGTATGAAACTAGCCATCGGAACTCATGCCGGAAGCTATGAGCTTTGCGGTGAGGCAAAAGAAGAAATATTCTTGCTCGACATAAATAGTCGCCGAAAACTATGGACTGCAAATGGACTTCAAGGTTGTGTGTTTCGTGTTGTGTGGAGCCCCGATGGCAAACGAATAGCCGCTGGTACTGGGTGGACGGATAAGAATGGATACCACGGAAAATTATACCTCTTCAATGCTAAAAGCGGAGAATTATTATGGGAAAGTAAAGATCTGAAAGGCAACATATATGGAGTGAGTTGGAGCCTAGACGGTTCGAGATTAGCTGTGGGAAGCCATGCGGGAAAGGAGATCTTTATAGTCAGAGCTTATAATGGCGATCTTGTGTGGAGAAGTGGCCAGCTTGGCAATTATGTTAACAGTGTCTCATGGAGTCCCGATGGCAGGCTACTAGCTGTAGGTACCGGATTGCGAAGGGTTCTCCTACTTGATGCTCAGAATGGTAGTCTGCTATGGAAGAGTTGGACTTTTAGTGAACCAGTTGTTAGCGTGTCGTGGAGCCCTGACGGTTCGAAGATAGCAGGATCTACTGGAGGGGAAGACAAATTGAAAGAAAGACATGGACGTGTCTGGGTTCTCGATTTTCTCTCTCGAAAGCTATTATGGGAAAGCAATGATTTAGGTGCTTGGACTTGGTCTATTGATTGGAGTCCCGATGGTTCGATGATTGCAGCTTCAGTTGGCTGGCCAGGCAATATGTTAACTATTTTTCACAGTTATAGTGGTGCTCTGCTGTGGAGTCATAAGTTTAATGTATGGGGTGGGGCCGTATCTTGGAGTCCGCGCGGCAACAAGCTCGCCGTAGGAGGGGGGTTCGGTTACGCTGTTTTCAACGTCCGTAACATTGGTTTTGAACGTGTTGAGGCGGTTAGGAGAGGACTACTTAGAAGTCGACGTGTCACTCTAGAAATACCTAAGCTAAGCATAGAGACTTTGATAGTTGTTCCTGGAAGGGACTTTAAGGTCTATGGGTGTATCGACGAGTGTAATCAAGTTTTTGAGATTCTTAGAGGGGAAGAACCGATCAGTGGTCTATTAACTAAACCGGACTCCGGTAGGGGCTGTAGCCGCGTATGTAAGTTGCTTGCAAATATAATTAGGGGAGAATCTTCCGGATTTAGCGAGCCGTTTTTGGAAATGCTGGATGGTTGGAGATGGAGGGAGCTGGCTAATTATGTTGTGTCTAGGTGGGGCAAGGTTTTGGAAGACCTCGACCGAGCTATCTATTATGGGGAGAAGGAGGATAACATTAAGCGACTCATCTTCGAGTTAAGATTGTTACAGGGCCTCTCAGGTGTTCTCTTGTTTGGGCTTTGGAAAGAGCTAGAGGAGCTTGCCAGCTCTCAAAATCTCTTAGGATTAGAGAAATACATCTATGCTTGGGCCGATGAAATGTTGGGCAAGTTAATGGGATATCCTCCACTCATTGCAGCCGAAAAGTTCAAAAAAGATATACACGCAATCTGGCAGCTCATAGAAGGAAACGAGGAAATCAAAGAACGGATAATACACTGTCTAAAGTGGCTTCCTATTGAATATGCTAGTAGCCTAGGGATGTACTTAGAAGATTGTCTTAAAGATAACGCTCCCAAGATAAGAACTATTGAGCGTAAAGGAAAGTATTTGATATGCAATGAGGTAACGTACCCGCTGGTGGCAATCATAAAGGGGCTCCCACATAATATTGCTCCAGGAGACTGCATCGACATAGGTAAAGATCATGATCATATTGTGATCGAAACACCCTGGGGAAAACGCGTCGAGGCTTTCAAGATATCAAAAGACTTTGCTAGGTCATCGCCATCCGAGGCCAAAGGAGTCTCTCCACTAACTAAAGCGACAGTCAAACAGGCGGCCGTGGAGCATGCTATTCCAGAGAGATCTATGGTTCAATATTCTAATTCACTCACCTCACCCACACAGAAATTACCAGTCATAGTTGAAGGTTTTACAGAACCATTTAAATGTGAAGACTGGTTCACGCTCGAGACTACCGTCGACTCTACATTATCCCTTATCCTGTCATCTGATAATAGAAGCTTAACGCTTAGTAATAGTAGGGCATGTAAGCTAGGTTGTGGTGGTTGGGGTTGTGCTTATCTTGTAGAGTCTACAGAAGGAAAGATTGTTGTTAAGGTGCCACATGGTTTTGAACCGGTTATCGAGTCTCCTGGTAGAACATTAAAACTGTCGGAGAGGCTTCTCCAGAGGATTGCTAGTCTCGCTGAGACACTTTTTATGCTAGAACATCCTCACCTGTTAAAGCTTCTAGCATACTCGAGAAGATTGCCTGTGCTAGTCTATGAGTACGGTGATCTTGGTAGTCTTGAAGAGCAATATTTAAGAGGATGGAGGCCGGAGATAAATGATGTCATAAAGATAGGCGTTGGGCTTGGCGATGCTTTGAGATACATTCATAGTAGAGGTTTAGTTCACGGTGATGTTAAGGCGGGAAATGTGTTTATTGTGAGCCCTGGTATAGTAAAAATTGGGGACTTCAGCGGACTCAAGAAATTAGTTGCAAAATCTAGCAGTAAGAGCGGCTTCCAATACACTATAGGATGGAGGGCTCCAGAACAGGTTGATGTCTTCACCCTCTGGAAAGAGTCCAAGAAGAGAGGATTTGAGAACCGGGTTGACGTGTATCAGCTGGGCAACCTCCTCCTATACCTCCTAACCGGGGAGACCGTAGACGGAGAAGAGCTCATAGAAAACGAGGAGTTAGTACTCGAACTATTAGAAGGAGTCAAGGATGAACAACTCAAAAAGCTACTCTCTGAGATGCTCCGCCTCAAGCCTTGGGAGAGGCCGAGTAGTGACGAGGTAGTTAAGAGGCTTACAGCCATATATACTAGTTAATCCGTACCGTACTCCACCAGATAGGGATTATTGCATACCATATTAGATTAGGAGTACAAC
>WAOT01000029.1 GCA_015521115.1 Desulfurococcales archaeon | reverse complement strand
GTATGGCGGGTACATCATCCACGGGAACATCATGAACGGTGCCACAGTACCTGCAGTTCCCTTGGCCTGGGCTAGGTTCTTGGATATAGCCTCCCTACCGGCCCAGTCTCTCTCATACATTGCTGCGAACGCCCTTGGGCCGCTCATCTGGAGGATCCTCTTGTCCTCCTCGCTAATGTCTAGGGTCTCTATTAGCACGTCTGTTATTTTGAGGCCGAAGTAGTCGTTCACTCTCTGGGCTATCTTCGCCTTGACCCCCTCCCCGAACTCTGATAGCATTGCCATGAAGTCGCTCACGTTCTGGATATACCTGCCCTGCCTCATCTGCTCGACAGCGTATTCGCCGAAGAGCTCTATGAGGTTCCTGTTTATGAATGGGGTTACCTTTGCCTTGACGTCATCTTTTGTAAGCTCGTCCTTCGTGCCCATGAGGCGGACATAGAAGAGCTCGAGCCTGTTCTCATCTACCGTGTAGTAGTATGTACCGTTGAAGAGGAGGTGGACTCCAACCGCGTCCACGAAGGCCCTCCCACCGAAATTCTCATGATACTGCCTCAGGTTCACGAACACGATCGTCGCCTTGAATATGGTCTCCCCATAAGCTCCCTCAACAAGCCCCCTCAGGAATGGGATGTTCTGCGTGTCTAGAGTGTGCCTCCCGCTGTCGAGGACTCCCATGAGCTTACCGTCCCTGAAGAACAGGGCCTTCTGGGCCTCATCCACTATCACAACGCTAAGGAACGGGATGTCAGTGTGGGGATAACGCCAGGCGATGTACTGTTCCGGGTCTAGGTGTTCGGGCCATTTGATCACGTAAGGTTTCTTCTCACCAAGACCTGTAGCAGCCTTTCCCAGGATCTTACCGAACTTGTCTAATACCAACCCTGCACGCACCTCTCCATACTTCGGGTTAATAGTCCTGTCGGTTTAATAGTGTGTTTATCTGATGCTTATCACCCTTACTATTCCATTAATGGGGATTTGGAGCCGAGGCTACTGACATGTGGGAGGAATCTGCTAATACCTCATAGCCTAATATAATCCCTCTATGAGGAGAGCCCCGAGAAGGAACGCTACAGCCACCGTTACAATCACCTTGGCGAGAACCCTCCCCATATCCGCCCGGTAGTACTCCACAGTCAGAACGAGGCAAAGGTGGACTGGGCTGGCCATGACGCCCAGGTAGCCGGAGAGGTATGCTAGTGTGAGGAGCTTCCAGTTCATGGCGGATGAGGCAATGTATGGTGCTAGGAGGGGCATCGCTGTAGAGGCGAAGAAGTTCTCACCCCCTGCTGCAAGGCCCAGGATGAAGGGTACTATGAGGATCACGGCCAGTACCGGGATAAGTCCGGACGCCGTGAGACGGGAGACACTCTCCGCCGCCGAGCCCGCCAGTATTAGATCCTTGAAGATCAGGCTTTCAAGGAGTACAGCGTGTATCGTCGGCTTTGTGGCCAGCCTTAGAGCACCCTGCCAGTCCCTCACGCCGGGCCTGGTAGCGAGGGCGAATAGGGATATCACGAGTGCCAGGCTTACGAGTAGAGGCTCCCTACCCACATAGGGCATGCGTGCCACAACGTCCGCCCTGAGCCGGGAGAATAGGAAGAGAGCCGCTAGTAGGAGGAGGGGCCAGATGCTCTTAGCGAAGGCCGCTGCCGCCCCACGCTTATTCGGGGAGGGGCATCTTAGAGCCTTGAGTACCGGGTAAGACACTATTAGTCCGCCCGCGATAGCTGCAACCGTCCCGGGCCATGTGTGTGAGACTATTTGAAGGGGGTCTAGGGCGAACACTGAGGCGGTTATCACGACGCTCTGAAACAGGGGCCAGGAGGGGACCCAGAGGTGCCTGAACCAGTAGTTTATGTATGTAGCGTCATCCGGGTTCAAACGGGCCTCCTCGAAGAACCTTTTCTTCAGGGCTATAGCACTAACAAGAGCGCCGCCGGGCATGGGTATTAGCCCTATTAGCGCTGGGACGCTTGTAACGCTGAACTTGCATCCTAGGGCTCCGGTACTCTTCACGAGCTCGTCTAGATATCCCTTCTCCCTCATAAGCCCCGCTAGTGTTAGGCTCAAGAAGATGTAAATGAACACCCTGATATCGTTCCAGCTGAGGAGGCGGTTGAAAGCATCAGACCACTCTGCTGGAGTGCTCCCAAGGAGGGCATACACTAGGATCATCGCTAGAATACTAGTATACGCCTTACCGCCCGCCCTGCTGACGATGACGAGTGCTGTGTACCCCGCTATGAACGCTAGGAGCGGGTCTAATATGAGGGGAATAATAGGCCACCCCGTGTACCGGCTAGTCGGGCGGCAGCTGGCTCCTATCGCTGTAGTGGACTGTGTACTTCCTAGGTTTCAACCCCTCTAGGATTACCTCCCAGGCCTTCCATGGGTCGGTGTTTTCTCCGCATGTGTATACGTCTACCGTTGCATAACCGTACTCTGGCCACGTGTGTACGGCGATGTGGCTCTCTAAGACTATGGCTACTACGCTCACGCCCCCCTTCTTCCCGGGGACTATCCAGCTCCTCAGGTCTAAGAGTGTGGCCCCCGCTGCCTCCACTGCCTTTACTATTAGCTCCCTCAGGTAGGCCTCATTGGTTGCGGCCCTCCTGTCTATCCCATAGAGGTTCCCGTAAACGTGCTTTCCAACGATGTACTCCTCAGCCATTGCGTTTCACCTCGGGGGCCACTATTGCGGTTGAGGGGGTCTAAGCCGGGGGTTTTAAACTCTTCTAATTGGGAGCACATGAACCCTTATCCCACCTAGACCTTCCCCTAACAGCCCCGACAGCGTGGGAGCCTATATCTAACAGTATTTTGAGTGCCTTCTCGACCGCATCAGGACTGCCCGGTGAGACCATTACCAGGCTCTCGCCGACAACAAACGCTGTCGTCCGGGAGAGGAAGGCGGCGTGGCCGACGCTCTCCCTGCTCTCTAGCCTATGCAACTCGCCCAGACCGGGGAGCTCCTTCTCCGCTACCTCCCTCACGGTCTCCACGCTCAAGTCCCTTGGGCCAGGGCCCGTCCCGCCTGTTACCAGCACTATGTTGGCCCATGATGCTGCCTCGAGGACTGCTCTCCTTATATCGTGGGGCTTGTTGGGGACTATAGTTGACCAGATTAGGACGTGGCCCTCCTCCTCCACGGCAGAGCGCACTAGGGGTGTCAACTTGTCCTCAGCCAGGCCCTTACTGACCCTATCACTAGTTACCACCAGTGCGACCCTCAGAGTACCATGCATGTGTTCCCCGTGGTGTCTGTGGTGTTCCCCTTTCATGTCCCATCGACCCCCTATATTATCCTCCCAGTGATTAGGACTGCGGCCAGCACAGAGTATAAGCCCGAAGTTACTGGATCCGCGTTTATCTCGACTATAAGGCCCCTATCAATACCCTTCCTCGGGATTGTCAGGAGGTCTCGGTAGTCATGTAACTCCACGCTATTCAGGTATATGACGCTGGGCTCGAGATCTACGGAGAGCACGGCCTCGACTGGGAGAGGGGCACCGCAGCGCAGGGCTAGACAGTGGTAGTACGCCCCCGGCGCTGCTATTGGCGTGTAGAGTGGAGGCCGTGGGTTTACCTCTCGTAGAGAGGGGAGCTTCACCCTTACCCTCTCCTCAACCCACCGTAGGGCTGTTGGGAGATCCTCTAGTTCAGCCCTCACCCTCTCCTCCCTGGCTCCCATCAGTTTGGGTGTCCATAGTGTTGACGCTATGCTCATGACCAGGAGACTAGGCTCCCCCACCTCGATGATCTCCGCCCCAACACTCTCCAACCTCTCCCGGACGGCCGGGTGGGGTGGTGGTGTGACTACTGTTACCTCCAGCCCTAAGAGGCTTGAGGCCTCAGCTAGGTTGACGACCCTTAGGCTCCTAGGGTTTCTTGTGAATATGACTATGTTCCCGGTCTCCCTGTAGGGGATTAAGCTCACACTTGCATAGCTCGGCTCGAGGAGGCTGCACCTCAGCCCCGCGTGGAGGCAGTTGGTATAGAGAATTCTAGCTGGGGGAACGGCGTCGTATGTTGAAACAATTACTGTATCGTCCGAGAGGCGGGCCCTCGGGAGGCCTCGGGCAGTGTTTACTGCCTGGTGGTATCTCCTCTCGGCCTCGCTATACGATAGCGTAGCTGAGGCTCTTGCAGCAGCTGCACTTCTTCTCATCCGGTTCACCCGCTAGTTTTGGTATGAGCTCGTATAATACCTTCCTGGCCCTCTCAGTGTTCTGCTTCATTATCTTCTCCACCTCCTCTGCAGTGACTGGGTGCTCGGCCCAGACGTCGTAGTCTGTTACCATTGCTAGGGTCGCATAGCAGAGCTGGGCCTCGCACGCGAGGTTCACTTCAGGCACTAGTGTCATCCCTATGATGTCGGCCTTGAAAACCTCCTTCCACACTCTGCTCTCCGCCCTAGTGCTGAACCTGGGCCCCTCTATGCAGACGTATGTACCCTTCCCGTGAACCGGGTATCCGAGGCCTTTCACAGTGTCAATGATCTTCTCGCGGAGGTCGTCACAGAAGGGATCTGCCATGCTTACATGCGCGGTTATCGGGCCGTCGAAGAACGTGTACTTCCTCCCCTTAGTCATGTCTATGAACTGATCCGGCACCACGAAGTCCCCAGGCCTATAATCCCAGCGGAGCGAGCCTACTGCTGAGACGCTGACAACCCACTTCACCCCCAGCGTCTTAAGAGCCCAAATGTTAGCCCGGTAGTTTATCATGTGCGGGGGTATCCTATGGCCCCTCCCGTGACGGGGGAGGAAGGCTACCGGTACACCCTTAACCTTCCCGACAACGATGAAGTCGCTCGGCTCCCCGTAGGGCGTGTAGACCCTAACCTCAACTGGCTCCTCAACAATACCTGGGTCATATAGGCCGGAGCCCCCGATAATTCCCACGTGAGCGCTCACGCCCTCAGGCCTGACAATGGGGAACACCACGTCCACCCCCATATGCGAGTCCTTCAACTATAGGAGGACGCAAAGGCAGGGAAAAAAGCGTGGCCCACATCAACCATTACCGTGTAAGTTACCCTGGAGGGGCGGGAGTAGTGGTGGGCGGGGAAGTCAAGCAGGCAATAGTGATACGTAGAGACCTCAAAATGGGGAGGGGCAAGGCGGCAGCACAGGCAGCACACGCGAGTTGCGAGGCAGTCTTCAAGATCATATACGGGGGGCACCCGAGGTGGAAGGCCTGGCTTGACGAGTGGAGGATACAGGGGCAGAAGAAGGTTGTCCTGCGCGTGGATAGTGAGAAGGAACTCCTCGAGATCCTGAGGAGAGCACTGGAAGAGGGGCTACCGGCTAGTATCGTCGCAGATGCGGGACACACCCAGCTACCACCCGGGACGAGGACTGCCGTGGCGGTAGGCCCAGCCCCATCGGATAGGGTAGACAGGATAACAGGCCACCTCAAACTCTACTAGACCTGTGAGGGCAAAGAGATGGAGCGCCCCTGGAGTCTTAGGTGGAGGGTGAACGATATCCTCGAAGAACTGTGGGGCACCCTCGAATGGCTAGAACCCGGTGGGAGGCCCAAGGCCGTCATCCCTAGACCCAACGGGTTCTTAGTGGCGGAGCCACGCCCCCTCACTTGGAGCGGTGGATGGACTCTCTACTACATTAGAAAGAAGGACATCCCCACCGAGAAGGCGGCAAGAATACTGGCATGGGGGCTGGGGGCGAAGAAGTACTCATATTACGGGTTAAAGGACAGCCAGGCGATCGCGTACCAGTCAATAGCCCTCCTAAGGCCGGAGCAGAAGCCCAGGCACATCATCCTGTCGGGGAGAGGCTGGACTGTCGAGGCGTGGCTAATAGCAGATGGAGTAGGCCAGCCGGTCAAAGGACTACACGGCTGGAACTCCTTCAACATAACACTCCTACCCCAGTCCCCCACGGATCCCCCACGGCCGGGGTGGACGTTCCCAAACTACTACGGCCCCCAGAGGTTTGGGGTCTGCAGGCCTAATACGCACATAATAGGCTTATATCTTGCGAAGCACGACGACGAAGGCCTCCGAGAAGAGCTAGCCTCGAGATACCCCCTAGAACCTCCGCGGAAAAGAAGAGACGCCCTAAATAGTATGGTGGAGAGACTGGCCCTACAGGCGCTCCAAGCCTACATCTGGAATAAGGCCCTCTCTACTGCAATAAGGGAGAACCTCCTAGAGCGGGTGAAGGAGAGGGCAAGACCAGTATGCCCGAAGCATTCTGAGACGAGGAAACACCCCCTACTCCCGCTCCCATCCCGGAGGATGGGGGAGCCGAAGTGGTGGAGGGAGACTGTCGAGTACCACCTCGAGCGGGAGGAGCTCGAGTGGGAGACCTTAAGGGGGCTCAAGCCTTCACCCCGCTTAGCTACTGCGGAGCCATGCACGCACACAATTAAGGTCGTAGAGCCCCAGGGGGCACATGTCCACACCTTCACACTACCACGGGGCTCATACGCCACAGTAATGCTGAGAGAGAAATACGCTCTAGACTGGGTCAGCGAGTGCACCCGGCTCCTAGCAGCCCGGATGTTAACCCGAAGAAAGAGAAATTAGGGGTCTCTCCCAGGCGGTATAGTAAATGGTGGAGTAAGCTTTGAACAAGCTTTTTATTTTGTCGACCAAAAAGGAAAATCTCAAGATAGTTCTCGAAAATATGGCGTATGGAGCCGATATAAGTAGGCCCGAACAGAGGGGCCTGCTCTCAGCACGTAAAGGGGATTTTGCCCTCCTATTCGACATGGAAAATAGACGCCTAATGGGCCCATTCATTGTACGGACGGGGCCTTTCCATACTAGTGACACCCTCTGGCCCAATACTAAGTGGAACTTCGTAATAGGCTTGAAACCGTCAAGCATAAAGATAGGTGTTGTTGAAGGAAGGAGGCTAACAGACCTTATCGTTGAGAGAGGGAGGCTTAGCCTAAGAGACCCAATGACGCTAATAACCTATTGGATCCATACTGTGATTTATGAGGAAGCGCAGAACTTTTTCGAAGGGTTCATGGATTCGGCGACTTTCATATCATTAGACAATCTCCTAAAACTGTACAATGTTAACACTACTAGTCGATGGACTCCAACACGGGAAGGGGACATTGCACTGGACAAATATGTCTGCAACAGTCTAGAAAGTCTTGAAAACACGAAGAAGCTATTCAGATCTATTCCTGAGTATCTTATTGAGGCCTCCATCGCTAGGGACACGGATTTCGCTTCCAGCCTAATACCTGCTCCGAACACTTCCCTGATAGCCACGGGCGTCTACGTTTATAGCCGAAGATACCTTGACATAGCAGTGTACAGCTCTAAACCGACTTGGTTCGCCGTCATTGAGGTTAAGAGGGCACTTCAAAGAGACAGGGAACTGCGGAGCTCTGTAGACCAAGTTTCTTATTATGTATATTCATTAAGAAAAGCGTTTAAATTAGCTAAAAACAGGATTTATCCTATAATTGTCTCTCTTAA
This sequence comes from Desulfurococcales archaeon, assembly GCA_015521115.1. Classification (GTDB taxonomy): domain Archaea; phylum Thermoproteota; class Thermoprotei_A; order Sulfolobales; family Acidilobaceae; genus S143-63. The sequence goes on along the minus strand of WAOT01000029.1, from coordinate 34,528 downwards.
GGTAGAAAGAGGCTTGAATATCCCGGATACGGTCAGGCAGATAGCTGACCACTACGACCTCCGGCCGGATCTATATAGTCTACTGGAGATAAGAATTAAATGTTATGATAATAAACCAAAAATATACATAAATGAAATATTCGACATTGGTTGACAAGGATACATGTAGTAGCCCCCATTATCACCGGGTTTTCCATTTATATGTCCGTCGTAATCTTAGACTTTTAGTCATTGACACGAGCTTCCTATTAAACCCTGGATAGAGGGTGGTCGCGTTGTCGGGTGTGGATATCGAGCTTGTGAGAAGTAGTGTGCGTGAGTTCTCCGAGAAGTATCTTAGGCCTGTGGCGGCCCGGATTGATAGGGAGAATATTGTGCCCGATGATATCATAAGGAGTGTTGCTGAGATGGGCTACTTTGCCCTCCGCGTCCCGGAGGAGTATGGTGGGCCGGGGCTTAGCTTGTTGGAGAGTGTTGTTGTCGTGGAGGAGCTGTCCCGCGTAAGTAGTGCTGTCGGTATAATGGCTACCGTGAGCGGGGACATGGTTGCATTCCCTATCGCATTATATGGGAGTGAGGAGCAGAAGGAGGAGTATCTCAGTAGGCTCGCTAAGGGGGAGATCGGTGCTTTCGCCCTAACAGAGCCCTGCTGTGGGACTGATGCCGCTGCTGTTAGGACTAGGGCCGTTAGGGACGGGGACGAGTACATTATCACCGGGGAGAAGGTGTTTATCACAAACGCCCCCTACGCCAGCTTCTTCCTTGTAGCCGCGAGGACTGGAAGGGTTGAGGACAGGCATAGGGGCGTGAGCCTGTTCATCGTCGATAAGAAGCCATGCGTTGAGGTCAACAAGCTGGAAATGATGGGCTATAGGGGGAGTGGTACTAGCATCGTTAAGTTCAACGACTGCCGTGTGCCGGCGGAGAACCTCATTGGCGAGGAGAATTCTGGGTTCAAGAAGGTCATGATGGCCTTGAACGAGGGTAGGATCGCCACCGCGGCCACCGGGCTGGGGATAATGCAGGCCGCACTAGAGGAGGCACTAAGCTACGCCCAGCAGAGGGAGAGTATGGGCAAGCCTATCATTGAGCACCAGATGGTGCAGCATATGGTTGCGGAGATCGCGAGGCTCGTCGAGACATCCCGGCTCATGATCTATAAGGCCGCGGAGAAGGCTGACGAGAGGAGCCCTGACCTACCATATTGGAGTAGCCTTGCAAAACTACACGCCGCCACAAGTGGGGTGGAGGCGGTTAGGCTGGCCATGCAGGTACTTGGAGGGATAGGCTACAGCAAGGAGAGCGTTGTGGAGAGGCTCTACAGGGACATCAAGATGATCGAGATAGGAGACGGGACGAACGAGGTTCAGAGAATGGTTATAGTGAAGAGCCTACTAGGAAAGGTAAAAGCAGTATGGCCTAGCCAATGACCCCCAAGGCCTTACTATAAAGCCCTAGATCCCCCGGCCTGGCATCCGGCCTCGGGACGCCTTTCTTCCAGCTAACAAGTTTTTCGGGGAAGAGGGAGTCCACCATCGATATCCTACCCCCCATTCCTATGCTCCCGATCGAAAGCCTCTCCAAACACCTGCTGATGACTATCACTAGAGGCCTCTCAGAGTAGTACACGATCTCTACGCCTGCCTCCCCCGTCTTAGCCGCTGTTAGTGCGCTCTCGAGGGCGTCGTAACCCGGGTCTACTACTATGCTCGTGTCACGGCAGGAGGGAGAACCCCTCGTTACACACTTCAGCCCCCTATTCCCTGAGCCCCTGGGGATTATTGACAGCTTTGAGCCCGTCTGGTTATAGTGGACGAGGGCGAGCCCCGAGCTCACTGGAGTATTAGGCTCCACTGCGACCGTACCGTTACCCGTCCTAGCCCAGAGGGTCTCGCCCATGAGTGCTGCCTCGGTCAACGCCACACTATGGGGGGGCCTCGACAGGCGCACCCCCTTGCTTAAAGCCGAGAGAGCTACAAGGTAGACTCGCCAGCCGTATGTGAGCCTGTCAAGGTAGGAGGAGAGGTCTAAGTCTATCTTTAGAGCGTCTGGCATGTAACCGTATCTCTCGAAGAGGCTGTTACCCGCTGAGACCACCTCATCAACGTTCTCCAGCTCATCCGCGAACGTCCTTAGGAGGCTTAGGTACGAGGATAATAGGCTATAGACCTCCTCATCGGCCTTAGGGGGGAAGTAGACGCCGTCCAAGTTAACGCTATCAATCGAAATACCGGCCAGAACCCTATACTTGTAGATGCCATACGCGAGGAGAGAGGCCAGCCTCGTGCAGTCCCCCTCGTGATACTCTAGGCCAAGCCTCTCGAAGAGGGACACACACCCCCGTTTCGCCCTAGCCCGCCTAGCGGCCCTCACAAGGTAGCCTGAGAGCTTCGACTGCAGCCCCCTGTTCGCCTCGACCCAGCTATAGTAGATGAGAGGTGCCAGAGTCTCTAGCCCCCTAGCATCGCGTGGTACTTCATACTTCCTACTCCTCAGCAGCCCCCCGTCCTCCAGCATTATAGTGTTGCCTTTGAGCTTGAGGCGTATTGCCCCCTTTCTACCCGACGCTATAATCACTTCCCTCCTCTTAACAATAATAGACCCCTTCTCCACCTCGCTCGCGAGCCCGAACCTCCTCAGAGCTTCTATGAGGTCTCCTAGGTCTTCACTCATTACCGGCGCCCCGACACCTGCGGCACGCTTTTCTCATACCAGTTATAGGGGGCTCCAGGAGGAAATCTAAAGTCTAACCCGGGAGGAGAGGGGTGGCTTCCTAATGGTCTCATGCAGTGATAAGGCCTGGCTCGCACTTGCCGGTGCGGGGCTAGAGAGGGGACACCTGACAAGGAGGCTCATCGAGCTCGCCGAGTGTGCTGATAAGGTTCTCGTTGAAACGTACACTCTACCTGGCAGTAAATGGATAGTGGATGAGCTTTCACGCATCGTAGGCGGCAGGGTGGTGGAGGCGGATAGGAGCGCCCTAGAGGATTACGCATACACGCTCCTTGATGAGGCCCGGAAGGAGAGGATCCTAGTGGTCACGCCGGGAGACCCCTTAATCGCGACAACACATAGATCCCTGATACCCCTAGCCCGGCAGATGGGAGTTCACGTCGAGATCATACCCGGAATTTCGGGGGTCTGCTGCGCCAAGACCCGGAGCGGGCTTGACTACTACCTCTTCGGTAAGACCATAACCCTTCCAGGGCCGTGGAGGAGGGTTAAACCCTACAGCGTCCTAGAGGGGGTAGCAGTAAACATTTGCTCCGGCCTCCACACACTCCTGCTTCTAGACATACACCCCGGAACAGGCGATCAACTCAGGCCGTGCGAGGGCCTCCGGATGATCCAAGAGCTGGAGGCTGAGATGGGTGTTGAAGGCTTCTTGGACGGGATCCCCTTCATACTCGTTGATAGGGCGTGCATGGAGGGTGAGAGGGTTGAGGCCACAATTGGAGTAGAGGGTGTATGCGGCCTAGACCCCCCGAGGGGGCCTGCAAGCCTTGTCGTCCCAGGCAGGGCGGCTAGATATGAGCTCGAGCTCCTCCCAATTAATGTTGCGAGAGTTCTACAGGGGTGGACGCCCCCAACGGAGAACGCCTGCAAGCTACACCCTCACCTGCGAACAGGGGTGGGGTAGCGGGAGAACGCTAATAGCGGCCATGAGGGTCTCACCCTTCTTCAGGGCTTCAATTATCCTCCTGTCCACATCTCTTGCAGCCTTGTTTGAGCAGATCATTAACGTCTTACCATCTATATGCCTGCTCCTCCTTATGATCATCCTAACAGGATCTTCCAGGGTCAGCCCCGGGTGCCCGCTACCAACAACGCTATCACAAACTCCCCCTGCGCAGAAGACGACGACCGTTATCAGCCCCCTCCTAATGGACTCCTTGAGCTCCTCTGGGAGATCTGCTAGGGCAGCCTCACTCTCAATACCGATTATGCAGTCACCCCTAGGTGTTAGGTGGCTCTCCTTCGTTATCTCCAGTGTAGTCCTGTGGAGTGCCCTCACGTTATGGTGTCCCTTAGCCTTGAAGATAAACCAGCCTTCCCGGTACTCGGGCATTGTCACACCCTCCTTAGATCAATCCTGTAGATCCTCTTTGTAGGGCTATGCTCTAGAACCTCTCTACAGCCGTCCACTTGGAGCCCACACCATGAGGGTGCTTCGTGTAGTGCCTCTTTTATGGCGCCTTCACAGGAACCGTGTAACCTGTAGTAGTGGATTACCGCGTTCTTCACGGATATGCCGCAGGCTTCTCCTAGGAACTGAGGGGTCATAGTGGGGTTGTTCATGATTATCCTATTGAACACCGGCTTCAGGATCTTGCTAAGTCTGGACGAGTCGCCCCTAACTGGGGTAATGCATCCTTTAAGGCGGCGACTGTTGAGCTTGATGTTAGCAATCATATAGTAGACAGCGTATGGGTTAATGTCCACCGCTACGACGGAGGCTCTCCGGAGGGACGCGATGTGGAGGGAGAAGGGGCCCACCCCTGCGAACATGTCAAGCACTCTCTCCCCATCATTTACGCTCTCGGACACACTCCTCCTCTCGCCGGCGAGCCTCACATTATAGTAGGCCTTAGATATGTCGAGCATAATCCTGAGACCGTACTCTTTAATGGTTACCTCAGTACCCGGTTGACCCCAGAGCAGCCTTAATGATGGCAGCCTATAGGGGCCCTCCGTCCCTACCTTTAGATAAACAGCCCTGTAGCCGTGCTCCTCAACTAAGATCCTAGCCGCCCTGACATAGTCCTCGAGTGGGATTCCTGCAGTGTAGCTGAATACTGCGACATCCCCGTAGACACTATAGGACTTGACAGGTGTAGACAGCCGGGAGGGCCTCCGATACCTGGGGAACTCGGAGGTGCAGACCTCAGCCTCTATACCCTCCCTGGAGAGTACAGAGACCGCCTTCTCACCGTCGCCTACCGGGATTAGCACACGAGAACCGGCCCTCACCAGCTTTAACCCCTTAACCAGGAGACCACTACCCGCTAGCAGTCGCCGGGCCCTCTCTGCGTCTCTCGCCGGAACTGACACGCACTGCACTTCCAACCCGTCCCACCGCATCGGGCCACTCCTATCCAGCAAGCCCCAGGGTAACAGGCGTAGTACTACGTAATAACTCGGGGGGACACAGTAGCTGCTAAGAAATACTATAATCTATGCCAACCCGCCACCCTCAACACATGGTGTAGAGGTTGGAGAGGGTAGGTGTAATTGTTAAGCCCGACAGTAGTAAGGCTGAGGACGTAGCTAGGCGTGTTGTTAAGGCTTTAGTGGAACGTGGTGTAGAGCCCGTTATAGAGGAGACTAGTAGAGCTAAATACCCGACGCTCCGAGATTACAAGCCGTTCTCACTCGAAGACCCTCCTGAGAAGGTGATCGTGATCGGGGGAGACGGCACCCTTCTAAGGGCTGTAATGTTCCTCGGGAGACCCGACGCCACCATTATGACTGTGAGGGCCGGAAAGAGGGGGTTCCTACTTGACGTTGAGCCCTATGAGGTGGAGGATAGGGTTCACGATTTCCTCGAGGGAAACTATGTTTTGAAGGAGTATATGAGGCTCGAGGTCAGACCGCCACAGCATAAGAGGACGTGCGTGCTAAATGATGCGGTGTTCATATCTAACAAGTCGAAGCTTGTATCACTCAGCGTTGACGTGGATGGACAGAGGGCTATGAACTTAGACGGCGACGGTGTAATTATCGCCACGACTGCCGGCTCAACGGCGTATAGCCTCAGCGCTGGCGGGCCGATTGTTGACCCGAACATGGACGTGATCCTCATAACACCACTAAACCCTGTACAGCTCCACCTCCGCCCTATAGTGACGAGGGCTGACTCGACGGTGAGAGTCATAATATCCCATAGCAGCAACCCGTTATACCTAAGCCTTGACGGCCAGATAGTGATAGACATCCTACCCGGCGACATTGTATCTATCCAGAAGTGCCCGAGACCCGCGAGGATCGCGAGGTTCAAGTGGTGGGAGAGCCATTTCGAGAAGATATACACGAGGATATACTCATACATATAACGGCTGTCCCGTGAGACGGCACAAAAGGGGAAAAATTTGGGTGCTAGAGGAGGCTCCTATACTTTTCGTAGGCTAGGTCTATGAACCCCTTAGCCTTGTAGAACGCATCCGCTAGCGTGTTGCCTGATGGGTAGATTACTGTGAGCATCCCAGCTCCGTCCGCCCTAGCTAGCTCTTCAGCTTTCTCTAGTAGGAGGGTGCCTATCCTCTTCCTCCTATACCTTGGCAGCACATAGAACTCAGTTATCACAGCCTTTATCCTCGGCATATAGAACCTTCTATCAACTATATCGTAGACGAGTACGCCCGCGATCTCGCCGGTTTGCTCGTTGACCGCAACTATTACGCGGGACTTCTCGCTTTTGATCTTCTCCTCTACGTACTCCTTCGCTATCTCCTGGAGGCCCTCCACTACCTTGTAATGGGGGTCTAGCTCCTCGTTCAACATTTTTAGTCTAGCGATCAGCGCAGACACCTGCTCTAGATCGTTAGGAGTGGCCTCCCTAACCGATATCCTAACCACCATCCCTCTTACACCTCCTTCAGGTATATGCTAGTGTAGGGCCTGAACCCTCTCGACTTGTAGAACTTCTCGGCTACGAAGTTCGCTGTTGGGAACTCGCTAGTGACCACCCCGACTCCCTGCTTTGCGAGCTCCTTTATCGCCTCCTCCACGAGCTTGGTGGCAATCCCCTTCCCACGGTGGGTTGGGAGGACGTAGAGCTCGGTTATCACGGCCTGAACGCTCTTCTCAAGCATTGGATACTCCCTCGTGATTGCGTGGAGATAGCCTACCAGCCTCTCCCCACTTGTCGCTACGAGCGTGAAGCCGTTACCCTCGATATAGCTCTTGGCAACCTCACGCGCCTTGTCCTCAGCATCTCTGATAACGCTCCATGCTGGGTCGAACTCCTCGTTGAACCTGTAGAACCTTATAATGAGGCCTGCCAGCTCCTCCGCCTCCTCCGGGAGGGGCCTCCTAATCACAATACCCGGCTCGTACATTCAAATCACCTTCCAGACGCACGCCTTAAAGGGGAAATAGGGGTCATGCCTCATAGTCTACGGGAGGGCGGGGGATGTAGCCCTTCTCCCAGAGCAGCTGGTACTTCTCCCTGGTCATCCCTATGATCCTCCGAGCCCTTTCAAGTTCTTCCTTGTACGTAGTTGTCTTCCTCGCCAGCCCCTCTTCAACTGCTTTCACTGCTACCGCTGCCGCAACCCTCGGATATACTTCCCACTCCTCCATAGTCGGTAGAATATACTCCTCGTGTATGCCCTTCTCCTCTGCGAACTTTGCCAACTCCTCTGCTGCTGCTATGGCCATTGTGTCCGTTATTGTCTTAGCCCTCACGTCTAGGACTCCCCTGAATACTCCTGGGAATACTAGGCTATTGTTGACCTGGTTTGGTAGGTCGCTCCTGCCTGTGGCGACGACGCGGGCTCCCGCCTCTTTCGCCTCCCAAGGCCATATCTCTGGGACGGGGTTCGCCTCCGCGAATACGATGGCGTCCTTAGCCATCTTAGCGACCCACTCCTTCTTTATCACTCCGGGGCCCGGCCTGCTAGCGGCTACTAATGCGTCGGCTCCCTCCATTGCCTTCTCCACAGGGTCGCCGGGCTTCAGCCCTCCTCCGCCTGTCTCGATGGCTATCTGGTATTTCCATGGGTGTTTGACCATTAGCTTGTCTATGTCCCACCTGTCGGGGTGGAGGACTCCTTTACTGTCTAGGACTACTAGATTGCTTGGGGGTACTCCGTAGGCCTTGAGGAGTCTGTAGAGCGCTATGTTCGCCGCTCCGGCACCGAAGAGTACTATCCTGCTCTTCCGTATATCCTTACCGACGATCTTGAAAGCGTTTATGAGGCCCGCTAGTGTGACCGCAGCCGTGCCCTGCTGGTCGTCGTGCCATACAGGTATGTTAAGCCTCTTCCTGGCCTCGTCGAGAATGTAAAAGCACTTGGGGCTCTCGATATCCTCTAGGTTTATTCCTCCGAAGGTCGGCTCGATCGTCTCTAGAAGCTCCAGGAACTTCTCGGGATCCCTCGCCCTGTGCACTAGGGGGATCGCGTCGACGCCTCCTAGGAACTTGAATATGAGGGACTTCCCCTCCATTACAGGGTATGCTCCCTCTGGGCCTATCTTGCCTAGACCGAGAACCCTAGTCCCATCACTGACGACTGCTATGAAGTTCCACCTGTTCGTCAGCTCGAAGCTGAGATCCGGATCTTGTGCTATCCTCCTGCTTGGCTCGGCCACTCCGGGCGTGTACCATATGGCGAAGTCCTTGATCCTCCTGACCGGGACTTTTGGTATGGTCTCGATCTTGCCCGTGTAGAAGCGGTGTAGCTCTACGCTAAGCCTGTACCAGTCTACCTTCCCTTTAGACTCTTCATTCAACCTACTCGCCCCTTTCACCAATTGTCGAGTCTTCTATCAGGCTCGCGACGAAATATTTATGGATAAGCTGGTATGGGCCAGTGTATGGCGAAGGAGATAAGGGGAAAGACCTGGATTGTATGTTAGCCCTCCTCGAGTAGGATGTTGGCAAACTTCTCTCTCAGTACCCTCTTATTTATCTTCCCAACGCTCGTCATAGGTAGCTGCTCGACTAGTACTACCTTATCGGGTAGCCACCACTTCGGGATGTGGCCGGGTTCCACATAGTTCTTCATTAGGAAGTTGCGGATCTCCTCGGTTGTGATCTTGTCCTCCCACCCGGGCTTGGGGACTATGATCGCGACAGGCCTCTCCTGCCACTTGGGGTGTTTAGCTGCTATGACCGCAACCTGGGCTACGCCTGGGTGCTGGCTTATGGCGTCTTCTAGTCTAACACTGCTTATCCACTCTCCCCCGCTCTTTATGACGTCCTTGTCCCTGTCCTGTATTACTATACTGCCGTCGGGGAACCATACGGCTATGTCTCCCGTGTGGAACCACCCGTCCCTCCATGCCGCCTCGGTCTTCTCTGGGGCCATGTAGTATTCTGGCGTTATCCATGGGGCCCTCACGACTATCTCGCCCATCGTCTTACCGTCCTTGGGCACTGGCTTTCCTTCTGGGTCTACGACCTGTAGGTGTACTAGTGGGATCGGCCAGCCGGTTCTTAGCGCGTAGTCGAGGTAGTTCTCCTCGGTGACTCCGAGATGGGAGGGCGGTGCTGCGAGAGTTAGGATCGGGGCGGTCTCTGTCATCCCGTAGCCTACCATGACCCTTATACCCATCTTCATAGCTAGCTCTGCTAGTCCCCTCGGCAGGGCGCTTCCTCCGTTTACGAATAGGAGTCCCCTTAGATCGTACTTCTTAGCGTCGGGGTGTGTGAGGAGCATGTAGAGGATGGTCGGGACGCCGGCGGTGAAGTTGACCTTCTCCTCGTGTATCAGTTTTAGTAGGACGGCTGGGTCTAGTTTGCCGGGGTATACCTGCTTCATTCCTAGGAGTGTAACGATATATGGTAGGCCCCAGCTGTATACGTGGAACATGGGGACTATGTGGAGGATGGTTGTCGAACTCTTGATCGTTACGAAGTCGCTGGCCGTAGCGAGGTAGAGGGCACCGCTCATAGCGTGGAGGACAATCATCTTATGACTGTGGTAGGCACCTTTAGGGAGCCCTGTTGTCCCGCTCGTATAGCCCATCGCAGCCGGCTGATCCTCGCTCACCTCAGGCCACTCGAAGCTTCCACCCTTCTCCTTTAGGAGATCCTCGTAGTGGTAGACCGGTATGCCTGCGATCTTGTCTGGAACACTGTCAGTGTCAACTACAATTATGTGCTCGAGGCTCTTAATCTTAGGTGCTATAGCCTGAACTAGTGGGAGGAAGTCGCTGTTAACAATGAGCACCTTGTCCTCTGCCTGGTTCATTATATAGACTATCTCACTGGGTGCGAGACGGATGTTTATCGGGTGGAGGACTGCACCCATCATTGGGGCTGCGAAGTATGTTTCATAGTGCCAGTGCGTGTTCCAGTCCATTGTTGCGACCCTGTCGAGCCTCCCAACTCCAATAGCTGCTAAGGCCGCTGCCAGCCTCTCGATCCTTGCGGCTGCATCACTCCACTTGTACCTTAGGATCCCCTTCTTTGTCCTGCTAACGATCTCCATGTCTTTAAAGATAGTGTTGGCGTGATGATATATCATATGGATTGTGACGTTATAGCCGGGTCTCTCGAGTACCTTTTCAGGTAGGCCCATAGCATGCACCCCTTCCCTACAAGTACGATTCTTATATGTAACGTCATGGAATATAGGTGGGAGCTTCACGGGAAAAAGGGGTTTTTCTTCAGCCCTACATATACAGGCAGGCGCCCTTCCTTGGAGAGCTTAAATCTACTTTCTGGCGAATATTACACCTGCTACAACTATTATTATGATTACCACCACTACTGCTGCTATTAGGCCAGTATTGCTCTTCTGGGGCTGTGGGGTTGTCGTGGTTGATGAAGTGGGTGGTGTTCCGGTCGGGGTTGTTGTTGTTTGAGTCGTGGTTGTCGAAGAGGTGGTCGTTTGGGTAGTCTGTGGAGGGGTTGTCGTGGTGGTTTGGGTCGTATTTGTTGGCGGAGTAGTGGTCGTGTTCGCCGGGGCCGTGGTCGTGTTCTCTGGAGGTGGAGTGGTGGGGCCTGCTAGTGTGATCACAATGTTCTTCGTCCTGGTGTTGCCCGCGTAGTCGGTGGCCGTGACTGTTATCGTGAGGTTAGTTGTAGTCGTGCTGTTCACCTTAAACTCTGCTATGTAGGTGTTACCGCTGAAGAGGTGGAAGTTGAACTCCTCCAATGTCCCTGAGTCGACGTGTGCCTCTGCACTAACATTAGCAATGCCCCACCCGTCGTCTGATACTGTTATGTATGCCTTCGCAGGCTTATTCACCTCGGGGTTCCTCGGGAGTACTCGTTTTAGTGTGATGTTGGGGGGGTCGTAGTCGTTCTCGGTGTATATGACGAATTCTATCTCACTCTTTGGTGGGAGGTTGAAGTGGAGTCCTAGGTATATGTGGCCGTATGCGTATGCTGAGGTAGGTAGGAGCTCTACGCTAGCGTTCTCAGCGTTAATCATCTCTAGGTGCGGCGTGTACGGTACTCCCTCACTCCTCTCAGGCCATGGGAGGCTGATTATTACTGTCCTGTTAATGTTGAGGGTTGGCATCATATTGTATAGGGTGAAAACTATCCCCGTCTTGCCCTCCGAGTACCAGCCGTAGTAGTAGTTATCGTTGAAGTCGCTCCTCCAGTGCTGGCTGTACTGTGGCATGGTGACGGGTATACTGTTGTAGACGCTCCTCCTGCTGTGGTTCTCGTATCCTATGAACCATGATGGAGCGAAGGGGTATGAGGGTATGCCTGACGTCAGGTTTAGGTCGACCACTTGGAGGCCCTGGTAGGTGCCTGTCCCGTGGGCGAGGGTGGTTGTCGTCTCGAAGTATGTTACAGTGCCGGTTCTCGTTGAGTGGTATTCTACATACTGATCCCTATGGATGTGTCCTGCGAGCACCATTGTAACGTTATAGTCCTCTACAAGCTTGAGGAACCAGCGTGTCATGTTGAGGTCGGAGCCCCAGTAGAAGCTGAGAGCACTGTCCCTGTTCTCGTTGGGGTCGCTCAGCAGGCTGCTGTTGCTATCATAGCTCAGGTACAGCCTGCCCTGGTAGTAGAAGATCGGGTGGTGCATCATTATGATCTTTATTGGGACGTCCTTGTACTCTTCAAGCACGTTCTTAAGCCAAGTCATATTAGCCACGTCGGCATGCCCCACCTCTCCATCTGTGTTCAGCGTTACTATTAGGATCTTACCGCCAATGACGGCATACCTAGTGGTCTCACCGTAATACTTGATGAAGTTTCTATTCGGGTAGTCGTGGTTTCCGGGGTTTAGGAACATGGGTATACCGTAAGCGAAGTCGTAACGGAAAGCCACACTATTCTTATACTGGTTGGCGCTCGCAGTATCAGCCTCGTCCCCTGTATTGAGGATTGCATCGACACCGAGCAGGTTCGCTAGGAGGTAGCCTGCGAACCTCCTGTTCTGACCTATTGTCTCGTTAGGAGTCCCTGCACCGAAGTGGACATCACTCATGTGTATGAACCTGAACGTGTTGTTTATTGCCTGTAGGTCTACGTGCCAGACGGACTGTGGTGATATAAGGACTGTCCCGTTGTCTAGCTCTAGTATCAGGTCATAGAGGCCTGGGCCGTCACCGTGTAGGGCTACCACCTTGATTGCGGTGTCGTTGAGAACGTAGAACCCGTGCTCGCTCTGCCTGTACTCGACCTGCCCGTTCAGTATAATTGCGTGGCCTAAGTACACCTTTGTAATGTTATGCGCTATGGGGCTCTTCAGTATAACCGTCATGTTAACAGTACCGTTCCCTGATATCCATATGAAGGGGAAGCCGGGCCCGATATTTAATGCCGGGTTCTTGAAGGCGACCTTGTTGATATCTGGTATGACAGGACTATATTCGCTCTGGGAGGACAATGGGGTTAAAGTGTTATCGTGCTGTGCCTTCACACCGTATGATGTGTAGAGGCCTGCTGCAACAGGGATCACCATTAGAGCTACAAGCACAAGTGCGGTCAATAGGTGGATCCGCCTCTCCACCCATAGCACCCCCGGAAGTTGCTTCGGTTTAACTCTCCGTGGCTGTCCGAGTTATATATGCACCGTCAGGTGCTGAAATCACATAAAATTTAACTAAAATCGTTTAGAATAGAAATATAGGAAGGGGAAAAACTATGCTGATTAGCCCTTGAGGAATAGGGCTGCCGCTACAATTACCACTATGATTATTATTACTGTTGCTATTAGGGCCTTACTTGGGCCCTGCTTAGGTGGGGTTGTCGTTCCAGTTGTCCCGGTCTTGCCAGCTCCAGCTCCACCGCCGGTCTGAGTGGATGTCTGGTTCTGTGTTGTGGTAGTGGTCGTAGTGGTGGTGGTTTGCTGGGTGGTTGTCGTGGTTGTCGTGGTAGTGGTCGTAGCTGGCGGGGTGGTGGTTGTTGGAGACGTGGTCGTTGGCGGGGTGGTTGTCGTGGTGGGCGGGGTCGTAGTAGTGTTCGTCGTGTTGGCCGGTGGGGTTGTTGTTACAGCCCATGGGAAGCCTGCTGGGGGTGCTGGGGGTGTTACCTGTCCTGGTGAGAGGTTCGATAGGATCCACTTAAACCACGTTATCATGTTTGTCACAAACTGAGGCCCGTCTAGGGGCACGCCATAGTACTCTGGGCTCCAAGTCGGCTCGTAGTCACCGTATGGTGACTCTCCGCTCACTACTATGAGGTCGTTGAGATCTGACCAGTACTCAGCAGCTATGAACACGAAGGTATGGTTGCCAGTCCCCTGTCCGTAGAGGATTGGGTCGTACACCAGTGGGAGTGGCGGGTTGTTGTCCCCGATGTATGCTGTGTCATAGCTCCAGGCTATCCTGACTAGCCCGGGGAACGTCTCGTTCACTATATCGTGGTAGTCACCGTTCTCGTCCTGCCATATTAGTGGGGCTGGGCCGTGGCCGAGTATGGGCTTCGTTATATTATAGGATATGATACTGGTGTTCAGTTCCTCGATATTGTCTGGGTATACCCGGAACAGTACCCTGTAGAACCTCTGGGCATTGTGGACGTCGTCGTAAACGCTGGCGTACTCGATCCTCAGCTTAGCCCCGATGTACTCGAGGAGGGCGTTACAGAACTTCTGGGTCTCGTTACCACTACCGTAGTCGCTGTCCCCGGCTACCCAGAGAACCTTGTTACCCTGCTGGAGCCAGTTGTATATTATGTCCATCTCGTCGGGGGTAAAGCCTGCAGTAGGCTGGCCTATGATGAATACATCTACCCCATCGAGGGATGACTCGTTGAGTGTTGTGTTTATGACGACCCAGTTGACAAACGTGATATTACTCATTATGTAGTTAAGATACTTGTCTGACTCCCCGTGGCCGAGGTCGACCGCAACTGTAATCGTCTGACCCTGAGCATGGGCCACATGAGTTGTTGGTATGGCCGCTAGGCCCATGAGCATTATAAGCCCGAGGGCTGCAAGCAGCATGTATTTTCTCATTACACCTCACCCATACGGGACTAGCTCTCTACTTCTACTCGAGGCCCGCTCCTCTGGGTTAAATCAGTTTACCTCATCATGGCGAAAACATGCAAATACCTGTAAAACCCCTGGATCAGCGGCTTCCCCTGGTATCGGTAATACAACATGATAATACCTTTTCCTGTTTTCCAAGATAACATGAACATTGAGTTGGGCTGCTCCTTGCCTCCTAACACGTTTAAACTTGCCTGTGCAACCCGGTTTACCCCCGAGGCAGAATACCGGGATGGGGTGTGACCTTTGGCTAAGTCCGGCCTAGCGAAGGCGGTAGCAGGACTCTTACTTGTTGTGCTCTTCGTAGTCCCAGCAGCAGCCGCCCTAACTCCGCACCCGACCAGAGGCGAGAACGTGGAGGCACCCTCTACCGCAGTTGCTAAGGCTGAGGATCAGCAGTGGCCTTGGGGGAATAAGCCGGAGCCCTTCCCCTGGCTCGATTATCTAGCTAACATGACGAATGAGACTAACGTCAGGCTCATAGTGATAACGAGGCACGAAAACACGCTAACATCCGTTGCGAACGAGGTATTCCTAAACAGCCCAGTAGCCGAGAAGCTTGGGATATCCCAGGTAACCTACGTTAGAGTCTCACCTACACAGTGGGTCTACTATATTCAGAACTCGAGGGTACCCATAGACGTAGCCTGGGGTGGTGGGCCCACCCTCTTCAACCTCCTAGACCAGTACGGCCTACTCGAGCCCCTGAACCCTCAGGCCCAGCCCGCATATTACGCTATACTATATGAGATGCAGAAGATCCCAGACACTATCGCAGGCGTACCAACATACAAGGTCGGGGACGACGGCTACGTCCACTGGGTCGGCTCAGCAATAAGCAGCTTCGGCTTCACAATTAACACTTCAATGATACAGAAGTATAACCTCCCGACACCCAAGAACTGGTCAGATCTCACAAGGCCCGAGTTCGGCAAGTACCTGCCCGACAAGCCGCTAGTCGGGATCGCAGACCCGAGGAAGAGCACGAGCAACACTAGGATGTACGAGATAATACTGCAGGCATACGGCTGGGATAAGGGCTGGAAGGTGCTCACACTCCTGGCAGCTAACTCCAAGATCTATGACAGCAGTAGTGGTGTTAGGGATGCGGTCATAATAGGGGAGATTGCTGTCGGGATCACAATAGACTTCTACGGCTACATAGCACAGGCCCAGAGCCCCTACTGTAAGTACATCCTCCCCGAGGGCGAGACGATAGTTAACGCTGACCCCATAGCAATTATCAAAGGCACACCACACCCTGTACAGGCCGCTGGCTTTGTCGCATGGGTTCTAAGCGAGTATGGAGGGCAGTCCGTATGGCTAAACAAGGAGGTCAACAGGCTCCCAATAAACCCGAAGGTCTTCAACACCACTGCAGGACAGGAGAGGCCTGACCTGAAAGAGGCGTTCCAGACAGCTGCCACTGCAAGGAACATAGAGTTCAATGAGACCCTGGCCAGCAGGACTGAGGCCGCTATGAAGAGCTATTTCGCCGCGACCCTAGTAGAGGCCCACGAAGACCTCCAGAACGTGTGGGCCCTCTTAGTCAAAGCGTACCTGAACGGCTCTATAACCAAGGAGCAGTTTGAGAGGCTTGTTGACAACCTAACAGCCCCGATAGAGTTCAGAGACCCGCTCACCGGGCAGAACACCACCTTCACGCTAGAGTACGCCGAGAAGATCAACGACCTACTCATATCTAACGCCTCAATACTCCAGACACTACAACAGGAGTGGACTGACGCCGCCTCCGCCAAGTACCTCAACGTCTACGACCAGCTAGTAAACACGATACAGAAGAACAAGGAGGCAGGCACCGCTACCGGGAACCAGACACAGACCGGTACGACACCCTCCGGCGGGGGCACTAAGTTCAATACAGGGAAGATAGCAGTAATCGTTGTCGGAGTCATCATAATTGTTGCAGCCGCCTACGTGATACTGAAAAAGTAAATTCATAAACAATAACTTTTATTTTTGTTTAAACAATCTATTATTTCATCGACCCACTCCTCAACAATCTAATATGAAACGAGAAAGCCTCCTCCAGCATGTGGGGTATATGGCCTCCCCTACCCAGTGCTCTCTTATAGTATGACCATAAGGCGTCCCGGAAGTCGGGGTGTGCACACCTCTCTATTATGAGCTCAGCCCTCTCCCTAGGGCTCAGCCCCCTCAAATCGCATACGCCCTGCTCGGTTATGATAACGTCAACGTCATGGTCTATGGTGTCTACGTGAGACACCATGGGTACAACGGTCGATATCCTACCGCCTTTCCTAGTGCTCGGAGCTATGAATATGCTGAGATACGCGTTTCTAGAGAAGTCTGCGCTCCCCCCGATCCCGTTTATTATCTTTGAGCCCAGTATATGGGTAGAGTTGACATTACCGTAAATATCGAACTCAACAGCAGTGTTCACGGCAATAACCCTTAACCGGCGTATGACCTCCCAGTTGTTAGTAACATCCTGTGGTCTCAGGATTATCCTACTCCTATCGTACTCACCCGCATAGAACCTCTCTAAATTTCCTGGTGTCAGCATAAGGCTTGTGCAGCTCATCGCATCCATAACTCCCTCCTCATACAGGTTTAGGAGGCTGTCCTGAACCACCTCAGTCCATGCAGTAAGCCCTTTGAAGCCTGCCTCTCTAAGGTTCTTGAATACAGCATCATTTACCACTCCGACACCGCTCTCGAGCGGATATAGGTTATGCGGTAGGCGTCCCCGGCTTACCTCCTCTAGGAGAAAGTTGACGAGGTTCTCAGCTATCCTCCTCTCAACATCACCGGGCTCGGCGGGCTCTCCGCCATGGTCTATTCCGTGTGACTCCACTATACCTAGGATCTTCCCTGGTGGCACCTTAACCTTAGGGGCACCTATCCTGTCGCTGACCCTCCTTATTGGGATGGGCTCTCCATGCTTTGGCCTGTAGATGTCGTGTATTCCCTCGACCGCTTCACTAACGTCTAGGTTCACCTCTATTATGACGTACTTAGCTAGTTCGACCCATGCGGGAACCGCACCAACGCTCCCTGTCGGGATGAAACCATCTTCTAACACTTTTGCAGCCTCTACTACTGCAACGTCAAGGCCTTCTGGCATGAACCTATACAGCCAGCCGTTCTCGACTAGAGAGGGCCACTCACCTAAGTGGTAATCCATGAAGTTAACAACGCCCTCGTTGATCAACTTCCTCATCTTCGGGTTATTTTGGTATGGGTACCTCCTATCAACAACCCCCTTCTCGGCCATATAGTCGTCCATGGCATATGCGCTCGCCCCTGTGAGTACTATCAGCTTGAGATCCTCCTCCGCTGCTAGGTCAGCAAGTGCCCTTGGAAACGTCTTTGGATAGCCTACACTCCCGAAGCCGCTGGTGCCGATCGAGATTACCCCTTTCTCACTAAGCCTCTCTCGCAAGAGGCGGGCTGTAGTGCTGGGATCCATGATCTTACTCCTTAATGACGTGTGAACCCTTGAGAGGAGATCTGATGACACCGTATGGCCACCTGCTCTCCCAGCGTTCTTAATGCTCAACTAAATTTCTTTGATAGGCTATGGTTAAGGTTAAGGAATACCCCTCCCCGTTTATGTACCTGTAGCGGATTTACCTAAAACTTTTTAAATGGTCTTCAGCCGTTAGTCCCACCGTGAGGACACAAATCGATCTATGGAGTGTAACATGCGGGGTGTGGTTTCGTGAGTAGGAACGCGGCACTTGCGGCAATAATTATCATAATAATAATTATCGCCGGAGCCGCCTGGGCCCTCATGAGAGGCGGCGGAGGCGGTGGCGGCGGAGGTGAGCAGGTAGGAACAATAACGATAGGCATGAGCATCAGCCTGACCGGCAAATTCCAGGACGAGGGCCACCAAGCACTGTGTGGCGCTCTCGCGGCTGTAAACTGGTATAACAAGCATGGAGGCATCACTGTCGGTGGGAAGACCTATAAGCTCAAACTCATCTACTACGACGACCAGTCGCAGAGGGACAGAGTCCAGAGCGTTTACACTAAGCTTATCACAAGCGATCACGCCCAGTTCCTCCTCGCCCCCTACAGTAGCGGCCTGACATCGGCTGCAGCTTCTATAGCAGAGCAGTACAAGATCGTAATGATCAGCCACGGAGGCGCTAGTGACGCGATCTTCGAGAAGGGATACCACTACATCGTCCAGGTGCTGACACCCGCCAGCAAGTACTTCGCCAGCTCCCTCGAGATCGTGAAGGAGAACGTCCCTGACGCTAAGATCGCATTTATATGGGAGAGCAGCGAGTTCAGCAAGTCCGTCATCAAGGGTGCAGCACAGAAGGCACAGGAGCTCGGACTCCAGGTGGTCTACAACCAGAGCTACCCTAAGGGTACCACAGACTTCACACCATACGTCCAACAGGCGATGCAGGCTGGGGCTAACGTCCTAATAGGCGGAGGCCACTTCGACGACGGACAGCACCTCATAAGCACTGCTAAGAACCTGGGATGGAAGCTAAAGTTCATCTCCATACTTGTAGCGCCGGCACAGCCGAACTTCCCTGATGCCGTTGGAGAGGATGCAGCAATAGGGGTGGCAGCCCCAGCGCAGTGGGCGCCTAGCGTGAACTACAGCCCCGACAACGTGCCCTCCGGCTACACATGGGCCGGCCCGACGACGGATGAGTGGCTTAGCGAGTTCCAGAACCTGACAAAGAACTACAAGGACTGCCAGGGCATAGAGGCCCCGGCCTATCAGGCTGCAGAGGCCGGTGCCTCTATAGTGTTCCTCGTGGAGGCTATCAAGAAGGCCAACAGCCTAGACAGCACCGCGGTGAGGGATGC
Source organism: Desulfurococcales archaeon (assembly GCA_015521115.1). Lineage (GTDB taxonomy): Archaea > Thermoproteota > Thermoprotei_A > Sulfolobales > Acidilobaceae > S143-63. The sequence continues at coordinate 15,575 of WAOT01000029.1, read as the reverse complement.
TATGAACGACCTAGCCCTCTACACGTTCTTCGGAAAGCTCAAGATCGACCCGCAGACGGGTAAGCAGGTCGCACACGAGATGGTCGTAATCCAATGGCAGAAGATCAACGGGGAACTAAAGCTAGTCGTAGTCTACCCGCCAGAGGTCGCTGAAGCCCAACCACTAATAGCGCCGCCTAACTGGTGGAGCTAAAATTTATTGTTTTTTAAAATATCTCCCACAAATATTGGGGGGATCCCCCGCCTTTTTTAATCCCCCAAGCAGGACAGGCTTAGTTAAAGTACAAGGGGTTAGTGTGTAAACCGTGGGATAAACCAGCGCTAGAGAGGTGTGGGTGGAATATATGGCCGTTGAGTTAAGCTCTCAACTGCTCGTTTCAAACACACTCTCGGGCCTAGTATATGGCCTAATGCTCGGCGCCCTGGCCAGCGGTCTTACCCTGATTTGGGGTGTTATGAAGGTCGTCAACCTAAGCCATGGGTACCTCGTGGTAACCGGTATGCTAACTAGTGTCATCTTCTACAAGTACATCCTAAACGTCTCACCAACCCTGTCACCCGCTCTCGCCTTCGTTATAGGGGCACTAGTAGGGATAGCATTCTACTACTCATCCCTTCACCTCATAATCGGTAAAGCCGAGACTATGACCTTGAAGATTGAGATGTCAAGCCTGATGAGCACCTTCGGGTTCGGAATACTCATCCTAGGGATCATAACGTTCGCCGTCAACAGGGGCTGGATCCTGTCTAACGAGGGCCTCTCAGGGTGGACACTATCGATACACGGTAAAACATATCTCGAGGTCGCGGGGACACACCTTGAATACACGAAACTTCTCGGAGCAGGCCTTGGGGTAGTGCTTGTCCTCGTAACTGAGCTATTCCTCAGGAAAACAGTCTGGGGGTTAGCTATTCGTGCGGTAGCGGAGGACTCTAGGGCTGTTGCCCTGACCGGTTACGACCCGGTCAAGGTCAAGCTTTTGACGACAATAATATCTACGATTATGGCGTTGATAGCCGGGGCCTTGTACGCGATCTACCTATCAAGCGGGATAAGTGTAGGGCTGGAATCGCAAATAGCGCCCCTCAGCTTCGTCATAGTAGTCTTAGGAGGCCTTGGGAGCCTGATCGGGACACTTATCGGGGGGCTGATCATAGGTCTCACATACAATATAACACTAGCCCTCACGGGCCATAGCGAGATAAGCCTCAGCGTCGCCTTCGCCATCCTCCTGATAATCCTCATAGTGAGGCCGAAGGGCCTATTCGGGAGGTGATAAGATATGGCGCCGGGTAAAGGTCTTATGCTGGCCTTTACGAGGAAAGGCTTCTACCTCTCACTAGCCCTCCTAGCGGTCTTCATAGTAATAGGTGTACTCTTCTGGTACGGCAGGATAGGCGCGAACATCCCAGGATACGCCATGGACGCCATGTACTATATCGGTATAGCCCTGAGCATGGCTATCATAATGAGCTATGCGGGATACGTTAGCTTCGGCCACGTAGTGTTCTATGGCGTGGGCGGGTGGACTCTCGTATACACTTTCAACAGGCTAGCAAGTGAGTCTGGAGTACTAAGCTTCCTACACGGGCACAGCTATGCAATCCTTGTGGTCGGCACCCTCCTAGGAATGGCCCTAGCAGTCCTCCTAGCTGTAACTGTTGGCGCCGCAGTACTCCGTCTTAGGGGGGCATTCTTCGCTATAGCCACAATAGGCCTCGACTACGTCATACTCTACCTCGAGTCACTCTACGCCACTGGCGGGAGCGACTACATGTACATCGGGTATGAGAGGTTCCTCGAGAAGACCTACTTCCTTTACCTTGCGGGGCTTATACTGACGGTACTGATAGCGTACATCATTAGGGTCTCAAAGTTCGGCTACGGGCTGGCAGCAATAAGAGAGGACGAGGACGCTGCGGAAGTCCTAGGAGTTAATACTTACAGGTACAAGGTTCAGGCGTTCGCGATAGCCGCGGCGATGGCTGCCCTTTGGGGTAGCCTGAGTAGCTGGAGGACGAGCGGGATCTTCCCGGACTTCTTCAGCCTCAGCAAGAGCGTTGACATGATAGTGATGAACGTGATAGGAGGCCTAGGAACGTTCAACGGGCCAATAATAGGCTCTCTCATCTACTACGTCATAATAAAGGCCACACAGCTATACGCAAAGGATCTCGCATACATCATCGTTGGCGCCATCGTAATCATAGTAGTAAGCGTCTTCCCAGAGGGTGTCGCAGGCCTCATCAAGTCGAAGTACAGGCAGCTCAGGGAGTACCTGATCTAGAGGTGATCTGAAATGGCCCGGGAGATACTTAAGGTGGAGAACATTACGAAGAGGTTCGGCGGCCTCCTGGCCTTAGACCATGTCTCCTTCTACGTCAACGAGGGGGAGATCTTAGGCCTCATAGGCCCGAACGGGGCAGGGAAGACCACGATGTTCAACGTCATCACCGGAGTATACAAGCCGGAGGAGGGCAGGGTCTATTTCAAGGGTAGGGATATTACAGGGATGAAGCCGCACTCGATCGCGAGACTCGGCATCAGTAGGACGCACCAGATAGTAAAGCCCTTCGGAGACCTGACAGTCCTCGAGAACACAATGATAGGGGCCCTGTTCGGGCCCAGGCATGATACAATTACTGAGGATGAAGCCAGAGAGATCGCCTTGAGCGTGCTGGAGTTCGTAGGCTTAAGGGACAAGGCGGAGATGCCAGCGAGACTCCTAAACATCCAGGAGAAGAAGAGGCTGGAGCTGGCCAGGGCATTAGCCCAGGAGCCTGAACTGCTACTACTTGACGAGGTTCTAGCGGGCCTCAACCCGAGTGAGGTCGCTAAAATGATTAAACTGTTGAGGAAGGTTAGGGACGAGAAGAAGATAACGATGATCATGATAGAGCACGTAATGCATGCTGTCATGAACCTCGCAGACAGGATAGTAGTACTCCACTTCGGTAGGCTCATAGCGCAAGGCACGCCCGAAGAGGTCGCAACAAACCCGGAGGTCGTTGCAGCCTACCTTGGAGACCCGGAGATGGCACTCAAATTCGTTAAGAGGTTGAGGAGGTGAGAGCAGGATGGCCGGTCAGGAGTACATGCTCGTGGTAGAAGATCTCGAGTCCGGATACGGTGAGACCCAAGTCCTCTTTGGGGTCAACCTTAAGGTGAGGAAGGGGGAGATAACGGCCCTACTGGGGAGCAACGGTGCCGGCAAGAGTACAACCCTGTGGTCAATAATGGGGGTTATCGACCCCTGGAAGGGCAGAATACTATTCAAGGGGGAAGACGTCACACACGTCCCACCCCATAAGAAGACGACCATGGGCTTAGTCCTTGTACCTGAGGGTAGACGCTTATGGCCCAACCTGACAGTAGAAGAGCACCTGACACTCGCAGCTAAGACGCCGAGGTCTAGGAACAAGGTTGAAGAGCTCCTAGACCTGGTCTACTCGCTCTTCCCCAGACTTAAGGAGAGGAGGAAGCAGAAAGCTGGTACGCTAAGCGGTGGAGAGCAGCAGATGCTGGCAATAGCCCGGGGGCTCATGCTTAACCCTGAGATGCTAATGTTCGATGAGCCGAGCCTCGGCCTCGCCCCCAAGCTCGTCCAGGACATAGCCTCCACGATAGCCAAGCTAAGGGATGAGCTGGGCCTCACCGTACTCCTAGTAGAGCAGAACGTCCATATGAGCCTCCAGATCGCAAACTACGGCTACATAATGGAAAACGGTAGGATCGTCCTTGAAGGGACAGTCGAGGAGCTCGAGGAGAACCCGAGGGTGAGAGAAGCCTATCTAGGAATATAGCATGCGCCGAAACCGTCCCACATTCGAAAATAAGTCAATACTCTCCCAACCCTCCATCGTTTATTATAGGGCGAGGACAGAACAGGTCTTAGGGGTGCGCCTGGAGGGGGTGCTCTAATCAGATGAAGCCCCGCCTTACCAGTAATAGCTCGCAGGACGCTGAAGCCGGGGTTAGGAGCTATAGCCTGAGTCACGCCCTGTTCTTCGGCCTCATAGCCGCCGTCATATACTATATCGCATACGAGATAACAGCGCCCAACACCCCCCTACCAAGAGCCCGCTACGGTAGTATAGGGGGCCCGGAGTATATCGCGTGGCTCATAGCACTACTATTCCCAGTACTCATCTTCTACAAGGGTGCGGACTACTCGAAAGTGAAATTCAGCTTCTCCTGGAGCTTCCTGTCGATAATCTCATACATATATGTCCCCATGATACTGCTCCTCCGCATCCCGGGGCTACCAAGAGCTGTAGCGATCCTCCTAAGCTCCCTGCTGGCCGCTTCATTCCTGTACTCGGCCGACGAGTTCTGGCGGAACTTTAAGGCTAGTAGGGCTGTAGGTATAAAGACTCCATTCTCTAAGAGGGTTAGGACGGCCCTCTTCCGCCTCGACGCCCTCCTCATCGTATTCATAACCCTCGGTACAACTATACTGGTAGTCTTCCTACTCGTCCCCGTTGTACTCATACTACTAAACGCGTTCACACCACCAGTAGGAGAACCTTTCTACGCCAACTTCAAAAGAGTGTTCACAGCCAGAAAGTATGTGAGCCTCTTCAGGTTCGCAACAGAGAAGCCCTGGACATTTGTAACCTCCGAGACAGGTTATAAGACATTAGTAATAACTGGAGTGAACCACGGCATCCTACTAAACAGCCTCATAAACAGCGTGATAGTAACTACAGTAGCAACACTCCTCGGCGTCCTGGTAGCTTTCGTCCTAGCCCGCTACAGGTTCCCCGGTAAGGGGGTCATTAGACTACTAGCAGTCGTGCCACTGTTCGTCACACCCTTCGTCAACAGCTACGCTGTGAGGCTCCTATTCGGCGCCCAAGGGCCTATATCATGGGTTACCGAGAGGCTCTTCGGGTTCGATGTTGAGATCCGAGCGCTAGCGGGTGTCACAATCGCACAGATTATGGCGTTCTACCCGATAGTCTACCTAAACGCCTACGCAGGCTTCCTCGGAGTTGACCCCACGCTTGAGGAGCAAGCGGAGAACCTAGGTGCGAAGGGCTTCCGCCTATTCAGGACGGTGACCCTGCCATTAGCTCTCCCAGGCATAGCCGCTGGCAGCATAATAGTCTTCATATTCAGCCTCGAGGATCTCGGTGCCCCCATAGTATTCCAGGAGCAGAGGCTGATGAGCTATAAGATATACCAGACCTTCACTACCGAGATAGGCACGACTCTCCCCGAGGCCGCAGCCCTAGCGTTCGTAATGCTAGCGTTAGCGGTGGTAGGGTTCTTAGCCATTAAGAGCTACGTCGGGCTAAGGAGTTATGCGATGGTGGCTAAAGGTGGTAGGTGGAAGTCTAGGGAGAGGAAGCTGGGCCCGGTCGGGCTAATACTGGTGTACTTCCTCCTTCTACCCCTGATCATCTGGACTATGATGCCCCAGCTGACAGTGATAATGATGGCCCTAAACATGACCCCAGCAAACGCCTTCAAACCTAGCCTGGAGGGGGCGACGCTCAAGTACTTCCTCTCCCTCTTCAAGAATCCCGACGTATTCATCTACGTGAAGAACACGGTGACATACGCCCTGACGGCAGTCGTATTTGCAGTAGTCATATCGATAATGGTGGCCTACAGCGTCTCAAGGGGCAGGATCAGAGTGCTCTCGCAGACGCTGGACGCCCTAGGAACTATACCACTCGCCATCCCAGGACTCGTAGTGGCGCTGGGATACTTCTACTTCTTCCACAGGCTGTTCACCGGAACAGCCCTAGACCCGCTCTCCGGCCCCACAACATTCCAGGCATGGGTAGTCCTGATCACCGCGTACACGATTAGGAAGATGCCCTTCGTCCTCAGGAGCGTGTACGCAGGGCTACAACAGGTTCACGAGAACCTAGAGGAGGCGGCCATGAACCTGGGAGCCACCAGGAGGAGGACGGTATTCGGCATCGTGCTCCCCCTGATCATAACATACCTGGTCAGCGGTGCAGTCGTAGGGTTCATTTATGTGAGCACAGAGGTTAGCACAAGCATAACGATCGGAGGCCTAAGACCCGACCAGGCCCCAATGACGTTCTACATGATGGACGTCTTCCAGGGAGGGCACCTCGAGGGGATCCAGATAGCAGCGGCTATGGGATTACTCTTAATACTAATACAGCTGGCCGCAATACTGCTAATAGTAGTCGGGCTGAAACAGAGTTACGCCTTCATAGGGGCCTAGACCCCTCCAAGCCTGGAGGTGTGAGGGTATGACGAGGATAAGGCTCGAAAATGTGACAAAAGTCTTCGGCCCAGTAGTGGCGGTAGACCACGTAAGCCTAGACATCGAGTCGGGGGAGTTCTTCACAATAATAGGGCCGAGCGGGTGTGGTAAGAGCACAACCCTCAGGGTCATAGCAGGGTTCGAAGTGCCGGAGGAGGGCCACGTCTACTTCGATGACGTGGATGTAACGTTTAAGAAGCCGTACGAAAGGAACACCGCAATGGTATTCCAGAACTATGCCCTCTGGCCCCACATGACCGTCTTCGAGAATGTAGCCTACGGCCTCCGCCTCAGGAAGTTCAGCGAGGACGAGATCAGGAGGAGAGTAAAGGAAGTCCTAGAGATGGTGGGCCTAGAGGGCCTAGAGAACAGGTACCCCCTACAGCTGAGCGGTGGGCAGCAGCAGAGGGTTGCACTTGCTAGAGCACTGGTCGTCGAGCCGCAGGTTCTACTCCTCGATGAGCCCCTGAGCAACCTGGACGCGAAGATGAGGGTTGAAATGAGGGAGGAGCTTAAGAACCTGCAGAGGAGGCTGAACATTACTACTGTATACGTTACTCACGACCAGATAGAGGCCCTCAGCTTGAGCGATAGGATTGCGGTCATGAACAAAGGCAAGATCCTACAGGTCGGAAAGCCAGACGAGCTATACTTCCGCCCGGCCACGCTATTTGTCGCGGACTTCCTCGGTAGGAGTAACATCCTCGACGGCGAGGTCATTGAGGTACTAGAGCCCCACAAGGTTCTCGTGAGGGTTCCGGATCTTGGAGCAGATATTGTTGCTAGCACATATAACATGATAAGGGGGCGCGTCAAGATCGTTGTGAGGCCGGAAGGCATCCAGACGGCCGGGTTCGATGTCATCGAGAACGTGTTCGATGCTGAGGTAGAGAACGTCATGTTCCTAGGCGACAAGCTCGAGGTAAGACTGAGAGTAGGTGGGGCCAGTATGATAGCATACATGCCAAACACTATGCGCCTCGCAAAGGGTGATAAGGTAAAAATCCACATCCCACCCGATAGGATCGTAGCACTACAAGTGTAGGTGTGATCATGCCCACGACAAAGGGCTCCCTAGACAGGCTGTATGGCCTAATCGACCAGTTAGAGGAGGACTCGAACAACCTCCTTATCCCAAGCATAGCCCGTGAAGACGGCACACTCCTCGCCGCCACAGCGTTTGCCGCCTGCACTAGCGTTAACGGGATCCTAGTTGATGCGGGCGCGGGTATAGGGTTCTCCACTGCCTGGATAGTGCTGGGGGCTGTAGGTAGCGGTAGGAGGTGCCGTGTAGTCGCCATAGAGTACGATGGTAGGCTCTTCAAGCACCTGAGATCGACCGCGGATCAGCTGGCCGCTTACGTTGATATAGATGCTATCAACGATAACGCCCTAACAGTTGTCGAGGGGCTTAACAATATCGCCCTACTCTTCGTCGACATAGAGAAGCACCAGTACGCCGAGATACTAAGACTAGCTAGGGACAGGCTAGTGAGTGGAGGTTACGCTGTGTTCCACAACATATTCTTCCCAAGACCGACGGAAGACTTCTTCCAAGTAATGGAGGAGCTGGGGTGGAAAAGGGTCGCAGTCCCCTCCGAGGCAGGGGGCTCGATCATACTCAGGAAGCCCTGAGGATCTCGAGGGCATCAGCAAGCATGACACGGGCAGTCCTCCAAGCGGGGCCTGCAGGGCCCTCCAACCTTATCATATCACCCTCGAGGTAGTATAGGATAACATTACGCTCCCCCTCAGCATAATACAGCGGATCACCGGGCAGGACGGCCTCAGGCGCTACCCTCAACACCGCCTTACCCTCTTCAACCCTGAGGGATGCGACCTGCTTAACCCTCGCCTTCTCCCCGGCTAGAGACCCTATTGCCTCTTCAGTCAGTGGAACCCTGTCCACATCGTTGAGAGCCGCCTCCAGTCCCAACTCGTTGGCTAGTATCGTTAGCTTCGCAGCAGCATCCCAGCCATGGAGGTCTATTGAGGGGTCAGGCTCTGCTAGACCATCTTTTATGCTCCTCTCTATGGCCTCGCTGAGGCTTAGCCCCTGCTCGACGAGGCCTAGCACGTAGTTCGAGGTGGCGTTTAGAACCGCTCTTAACGATTCAACCCCTCTATATCTGAGTGCCCGGGCAGCGTCTATAGCTGGTGTTCCAGCCGCCACGGTAGCCCTATACCCTAGGAGCGCCCCGTTCTCCTCCGCCTTACCCTTAATCCAGTTATAATGTAGTGCTAGGACTGTCTTATCGGCCGTTACGATGTTTATCCCCTCCTCGACTAGCGCCTTGTATATTGTCCTGTTCGGTTCTCCTGTCTCGTAGCTTGGCGGTATCGCTATGAAGACGATATCCGGCTTTACCGCGACTGCGGAGTCAGGTGCTAGTAGTCCCGGAATAAACGATGGGTGTTCGTGGAGCTTTCTGCCCTCTCTGGCTAGGCGTAGGAGCTCGGCCTTATCCCTAGGCCCTTCAGTGAGAACGGTGCCACGGCTTGAGGTTACGCCGACCAGTTCTATATCCTGGTCAGTCCCCAATAGGAGCTTGACTAGCTCCCTACCGACCTTACCAAAACCGAATAGGAAAGCTGTAGCCATATCGATCGACCCAAGACTGTTATATGCCCTGGGGGTCTAGGCTATTACTGTTTTATGAATTAACCGTATAATGCCGGCGTTGAGACTATCAATCCAACTGGAGGGCTAGCACCCTCCGAGAGCGTCACTGGATTAGAGGGTGAGACCTTGTCTCTATCGAGGGAGAAGCTAGAGGAGATCTTCTACAACTTCATACTGACCGTGGCCACCGGGATACCGGAGGACGTATACAATGCCATAAGGAAGGCGTACGAGACCGAGGAGAACCCTGTAGCTAAGACGCAGCTGAAAGCGATCCTAGAGGATATGGAGGTCGCATGCAAGGAGACGAGGCCAATATGCCAGGACACAGGGACACCATACCTTTGGATTGAAATAGGCGAAGAGTTCCCCATCAAACCACTCGACGTAGAGGAGGCCTTCATAGCAGCGCTGAGGAGGGCGACAAAAGAGGGCTACCTCAGGCCTAACGCCGTAGACCCACTCTACGCCAAGAATAGTGGCGACAACACCGGCCGCTTCATACCATGGATACACTTCGAGCCCAAACGTGGCAACGAGTTGAAAGTAAACCTAATGTTCAAGGGCGGCGGGAGCGAGGCGCCGAGCACCCTAATCATGTCGACCCCCCTGAAGGGCTTCGAGAACCTGTACAAGGGGGTTATCGACGCAATAGTCAGGGCCGGGCCCCTCCCCTGCCCACCCGTGATCGTTGGTGTCGCAATAGGCGCGGGCGCAGACATAGTGATGAGCCTGGCGAAGAAAGCCCTACTAAGGCCCATAGGCGAGAGGCACCCAGACCCGAAGGCCGCAAAGATCGAGGAGGAGCTGTTAGAGGCGATAAATAAGCTGGGCATAGGCCCACACGGCTTCGGAGGCAAGTACACTGCTCTAGACGTGAAGTTCGAATACGCCCACAGGCACCCTGCGACGTTCGCGATCGGAATAATAACGAGCTGCTGGGCAACGAGGCGGGGCTCAATTAAGATCTCCCCTGACGGTTCTTTCCAGGTACTCACTAGACACCTAAGGAGAGAGGGCGATAAGTGCGTCATAAAGTAGGGGGGTGAGTAGTAGTGGCGGAGGCAAGGGTGTTCCACCTCAAGACGCCCATCAGCGATGAGGAGATCGAGAAGCTCCGTGTCGGGGACATACTATATATAACAGGAATAATGGTCACAGCGAGAGACGAGGCCCACAAGAAGATCCTAGAGACACTCGAGAAGGGGGAGAAGCTCCCAATAGACCTCCATGGACTAGTACTCTACCACTGCGGGCCCGTGGTCAGGAAGAGGCCCGACGGTACATGGGAAGTGGTTGCAGCCGGGCCTACGACGAGCATGAGGATGGAGAGCGTGGAGGCAGAGTTCATAGAAAAGACTGGCGTTAAGGTGGTCGTAGGGAAGGGTGGAATGGGCCCGAGGACTGCAGAGGCCATGAAAAAGCACAAAGCAGTATACGCAGTATTCACAGGCGGAGCGGGAGCACTCGCAGCCAGCAGGATTAAGAGGGTAATAGACGTGTACTGGCTCGAGGAGCTAGGCATACCAGAGGCTGTCTGGGTCTTCGAGGTCGAAGAGTTCGGCCCACTAGTTGTAACGATTGACGCACAAGGGAACAACTTCTATGAGGAGCAAATGGCTAAGGTCAGGGAGAGGGCTGAGAAGGTAAAGGAGGAGCTCCTCTCCAAGCTAGAACACTAGGCCCCACCCTTTTTCCTCACATATAAGAAGGCACCCTTCAGGTAGTCGAGATACTCCGCAGCCCTGTGCACATGATCCGGGGCGGCCCCTCTTAGGCTCCCAAGCATCCAGTAGTCTGCCCTAATCGATGCCATAACATCCCTTATCAGCCTCACGAACATGTCCTTCCTTAGGAAGTAGCTGCAACTGCTCAGATACGCAACATGTTCCTCCGAGCCCTGACTTGTAGCCCACTTGTACGAGCGGAAGTACGCCCTCAACCCCCTCCTAACACTAGGCTCATCCCCTGACTGTATGAAGGCGGGCGGGTCAACTACGACGACATCAAAGGGGGGCTCATACCTCCTGTCCACGACCTCCCATACACTCGAGTTAACAATGCCATAGTTCCTGATACCGTTAAGCCTTAGGTTCTCCCTGAGAAGGGACACTGCTTGGGGATCCTCTTCTACGAAGAGAACGTACCTAGCCCCCTCGAGGGCAGCATGTATTCCGAAGCCCCCAGTGTAGGAGAACAAGTCTAGAACCCTCGCCCCCTCATGGACATACTTTCGGAGCTCCAAACGGTTAAACCGCTGGTCGAGGTAGAAGCCTGTCTTCTGGCCCATCTCCACATCCACAATGAAGCGGGCGCCTCCCTCCTCTATGATAGTCCTCCTCTTCCCCCCGATTATCCACCTCCTCCTGGGCTCCAGCCCTATAGCTCTCCGGCTCCTCTGGACACTCTTCTCATAGACGTGGCCTACCCCTGTCAAGTCCGCTATTATTCCGGCTATCACCTCGATATGCCTATCTACGGCTAAACTACTGCTCTGTAATACAGCTATCTCCCCCCCGAAGACGTCTACTATAAGGCCTGAGAGGAGGTCACCGTCACTATTGACCAGCCTATAGCTCCCAGTCCTAGCCAGTCCCGCCCTCTCCCGGACACGATAGGCGGCCTGGATCCTGTCGCGGAGGGCCTCGCGGGGCGTCCTATACGGGCAGTCCCAATGACTCACCATCCTCAGAGCGACCGGGCCGATGGGCTCCCAGAGGGCACACCCCACATAGTCATCTGCCTCGACTCGCACAAGCTCGCCGGGTGTAGGGGTACCTTCAGGTAGAGTTACCCATTTCCTATAGACTATACCCGTACCTACTCTGAGATGCTCAACACCCTCGCCCCTTACACTTACCCTCCTTAAAGGCACCCCTCTCAGCACCCCCGTGAGCATGAGACCAGCAAGGCTATAATAGGCGGCTAGCGCTCACTCCCTACCGGTTAAGACTGGAAGATTGGAGAGTATGGTGTCAAGTGGCGGCCTAGTTGGGTATGGGGTGATCTCTGTTCGACCAAACAATTTATATTTAGTTATTTATTTAAAATTTATTTAATTAGATTGAAGAAGTACATACTCCCCTATACATGCTCTGATAGGGGACAATAACAGTTGAGTTGGAATAATGTGAATAGTAAAAGATTAGTGACGATTTCCTTCACCATAGCCCTCCTCCTCGGGGGCATAAGCCTATACACTGGGGGAGGACAACCAGCACAAGCCCTGCAGGTACCAGGACTTGAGGTGGAGAAATCGTTTCATCTAGGAGAGATCGAGTTGAACAGCATCCAGACCATACCTGACGGGCAGGGAGGCTACTCCGATATAATAGCGGGGTGGGCAAGGGGCGCCGACCCCCTAACAGGGGAAACCCAGTTCTACGCCATTAAGTATACTAACGGTGTGCCCGAGTGGTATAGGAGCGTGCTCATAATAAACCAGACCGAGTATGGGAAGACCATGTTCAACTCCGTTTCAAACTATGTTTTCGCCGGCAGTACCGCTTCGGACAAGAGGAGCTCTAGCTTGATAGTCTCGCTCGAGCCCAGCATGGGAGCGCTGCAGGCTTACTCGATCTTCGACCCCGGGACAGAGTATGGTTCCAGGATAACGTCTATAGGTTACAGTGACAGGGGCAACAGCTATGTCGTAGTAGGCACAGCTAACAGTATAGACTGGTTCGTACCCGAGATATCCTCAAACGACCAGGGGATGATTGCGCTACTAACCCCTACAAGCCACAATATTAGTGGGCCTATAATGACGATTAAGGGCTCTAGCGGCCTAAACGATGTCGCAGTATACAATGACCCGTCAAGCCCCTACTATGGTTACATCGTGGCGGTGGGATACTTACTTGACCAGCCCACACCTAGACCCTTAATAGTTGTGTTAAACCACTCCATGGGCGTAAGTGCAGCATACACTGTAGAAACGGGGACAAGCTCCGTGGCCACCTCTGTTTCCATAATGGGCGACGAGATAATAGTTGGAGGGTATGCCAAGAATGGTCAGATGGGGTTGGACGGCTTTATAGCAAGCCTCTCCCTAACACCACAGGCAAATGTCGTATGGCTGACAATGGTATCAACCGCTGGAGAGGATAGGGTCGAGGACGTGTTCGTCCAGGACACCCACATAGCCTTCACAGGAGTATACAATGGAACGTCGACATCCTCATCAGTATTACTGGGAGAGCTCCACTCGAATGGAACACTATACAGGGCATACAGTTATGCGGGGGTTAACGCTGAGGGGAAGAGTATCAGTGTAAGCCCCGTAGAGAAGCTCCACGTTGTCGGGTCAATGTCCAGCACATACCCCTCAACACTAACAGTCGTCCAACGGTCGAGTTTCACATACTCCCCACAGCCAAACCTCACTCCAGCAAATATAGACTTCCAGAAGCACGATCCCGTATACTATCATGAGGAGTTCAACGTTTACAACAGGTTCCCGATAATAGACCAGTCACAGGGCTACCTCATGGGGCTCTACCTTGTCACGGGGGAGTTCATACCTGAACCGATAACGGTTACAACAAGCAGGCCGACAGCTAACGTGACAACAACTCCGAGACCCCCAACTACAACGGTTACCGGGCCCGGCCCACAGCACACGGGGATATGTATAGACATAAGCACCGGGACAACCTCGCAGGGGACACCGGACACCATTGGAACACCAGAGAACCCGCTCACAGACTATCCGGACTGGGGAGTTGTGAGCCCACAACATATACAGGCTAGGGCATCCTCATTCCAAGGATGGCAGACGCTACAGCAGTCCAACGCCGTGTGGATAAGCGCCTATACATACTCGAACGGTGCACCGATAGTGAATTCACCCAGCAACCCACACCCGGACGCGGTGTATAGCATTACGTTCACTCTACAGACACCTTCTATCCTTAACATGACCTGGACAGCTGACAACGCTGGGTACCTCTACGTTGACGGAGTACTAGTCCAGAACACATCGCTCAACTCAATGTCAAACTACACGACACTACTACAAGCAGGAACACACACGCTCTCAGTAAAGGTAGTAGACTCAGGCATAGTTTCAGGCCTCTACGTGAGCGGGAGTGTATGTGCACCAACACCAGTACCAATAAACTCGACGAAAACCCCCACAGACCACGAACCTACAGGGCCTCAAGGAAACTCTACAGGGACAGGGGGGTCCTGCCCCTGCCAGTCCACAATAGCCTACGCAGTTGGAGGCATGGCTGGAATCAGTGCTGCCGCAGTTGCAGCCACACACCTCCTCTCCCGGAGGAGGTAACCTTTACACCACAATTTTTTATAATAATTATTAATCTCATAGTAAATAATATTTTCTTATTGCTTCCGCGACCTCCTCAAACGTTAACCCATCATCCACGAGCATGTCTTCGGGGGTCTGCTCGACGAGCGTGAAATTATTTTTCTCGTTAAAAGTCACTGTGAGCCATCTCTGCGGCCCCTTGATTATGTTAAAATTGATACCACAATCCCAGTCCTCATAGCCCTCAGGCCTTGTTAGCCCCTTTAGGAGGCCTATCACTTCATCTGCTGTGAGCATCCCTAAGTCTATCTCGTCGCAGGAATTCATGGGCTGTAGGTTCTCGTCGAACCCCTGGACGGTCACTTGAAGCTTCATGAGAGGAACACCGCCGTGTTAGTTGTTTTCGGGTGGCGGAACCAATATGCTGGTGATGGGCGAGTTGTATGTCTCTAGTCCATGTCCACAACTAATACCTGAGGGTATGGATGCAACGCCTAGTAGTGGTAGACGATTGCTCCATCCCTCCTCACAACTGCGAGTATCGTGTCATAACCCCATTCGTATCCTATCTTCTTGACCGAGTCGAAGTCCCAGATTATCAGGCCAGGATTTGTGCCCTCAACTATTCTACCCAGAACCCCTTCTAGGCCGAGGCTGTATGCTGCGTTTACGGTTGCCGCCGCTAGCGCCTCTAATGGTGTTAACTTGTAAAGGTATACGGCGAGCTCCACTACATGCCTCATACTCGGGGTCATATTGTTCGGGTTCAGGTCTGTCGCTAGCCCTATGTAGACGCCGTGTTTCTTGAGTTCTTCTACGGGCGGTTTCTTCTCTGAGAAGACGCTGAGCATTGAGGTGGGGAGCAGGGTTGCCACAGTCCTGGTATTGGCGAGTGCTGGTATGATGGTTGGTGGAAGGTGTTCTAGGTGATCCATGCTGTATAGCGTGTACTCCAGAGCTAGCCTACTACACCCTATGTCGGCTAGCTCGTCTGAGTGGAGGCGCAGTTTCATGCCATATGCGGCCGCTGCTGATAGGATCCGCCGGGTCTCTTCGACTGTGAATGCGCCCCTGTCGCAGAATACGTCTACGAACTCGGCGCCCTTCTCCTTCGCCGCCGGTATTAGTTGTTTTGTGAAGTGCTCTATGTACTCCTCCCTTCTGTCCCCATACTCCTCGGGGACGACATGGGCTAGGAGTGTTTTGGTTATGCCCATGTATGGGGCCATAACCTGGAGGAGATCCATTGCCTCGAGCATTTTAAGCTCGTGCTCCCCCGTTAGGCCGTACCCAGTCTTGGACTCTACATGTACTGTCCCCTCCCATGCCATGACCACTAGCCGGGGGTATGCCTGGTCTGCGAGCTCGCTTGCTGAGGCCTTCCTGGTCATCTTCACAGTATAGTATATACCTCCCCCCGCCTCTAGGA
>WAOT01000028.1 GCA_015521115.1 Desulfurococcales archaeon | reverse complement strand
GTTTGGGCACTAGCCGGTAGAGCGATAGCCACGGTTCACAGGTCAGGCTTCACACTTGGAGACTCAAACCCTGGAAACATCCTGAAGCTTGAGGGCGGGGGAGCTGCTATTATTGATGCGGAGCAGGCGGCTGAGTACTCTGATGAGAGGGCTGCCTGGGACATTGTCGTGTTTGCGAGTTATGCACTCCTCTTCAACAAGCCCTCAGATCTCATAGCATCAGCACTCTCTGCCTACAGGGAGGTGATGGGTGACAGGAGTGTCAGGGTTGCGGAGCTAGCTCTCTCCCAGGATGTAAGTGGGAGGCTCCGCCTGATTTTACCGATTATATTCCACGAGGTCGTCAAGCTCATTAGAGAGAACCTATCGTGAGAGGGGTTTGAGGTACCTCAGTATATCGCCGGGGCAACCTTCAACCTCTAGCCTGCTGACGGCCTCCTCTAGCGCCTCCTCCACTTTCTTAGCGTCCTCCCTGTCTAGGCGGGCCCAGAGGCTTTGCCCCCGCTTCCTCTTGACCTTAACGGGCTTTAAGAACGGTATTGGGCACCTGATCCTCCACCTATACTTCCCCTCACCCGCAGGCCTTGATCCTTCTAGGATCACAACACCTAGAGCCCTATCACGCACCACTATGGCGACCCTTTCCCTTAGCCTTGTGGGCCTCCCCTTAACTATCCACTGCTGACCCCCGCGGAGGATGCGGAGGGCGGTCTGTTCGTCTAAGACTATGGCCCTCAACAGCCCCCTACCCAGTCAAGGTTTGTGGGCTTCTTATACATATTTAATGGGTGAGGGTTTAAGATAGTGGTTCAGGCTGGTTACGGGATCTGCACTACTCTATGCTAGCCCCTCTATTCATTAGTTTGTGCGACTCTAGCTGGGCCGCCAGTCTCTCTATTTCCCTCCTCACCCTCGTTATCTCCTCACGGACACCCTCTGATACTGCTATCCTGGCCGCCTCTTTTAGGCGGACTATTGCGTAGGAGAGAACCTCGTTAGCGTCCATGAGGGCAACTATGTCGCGGACTTCCTCGCCGGCCTGGGAGAGGAGCCTCTCATAGACACACTCTATATGTGCGTACCCTTTCCTACTGGGGATCCAGAAGAACCTCTGACCTTCTATAACATCGCCGCCACAGTACACGCACTTCCACTTCCTCAACTCGGGCAAGACCTATCACCCACTAGTTTAGGATAGGTTCGATAGGTTAATTGGAGTATGCCTAAGACGCCCTTAATGGAAGCTGCCGCCACGGGATTACCTGCTATTGGGGAGTGGAACAGATGGGTAAAGTACGCTATGAGCTTGCACCGGATATATGCGGCGCAGTTAAGGCGATAATCGAGAGCGGTGTCCTCCAACATCTCGCAGAGGTGAGTGTACACTGTGTTAGGAGCCGGGGCAGCAGGAGCTCTGCTATAGCCCGGATATATGGGCTCCCTAGACCCTGGATAGTCGTGCTGGGATATAATCCCGGTTACGTTATAGAGGTTCTCTCCGAAAAATTTGATCTACTGTCTACCGACGAGAAGATCAGAGTTCTGATACACGAGCTCCTCCACATTCCCAAGACACTCAGTGGAGCGCTAAGGCCTCACGGGAAATACGTGAATAGCAGGGAGGTGTGGAAGGTTTTCCGGAAGCTTAAAAACACGCCCTATTATGAGAGGGCCGTGAACGCTTTGTCCTAGTGGTTGTTATTTGAATACTATTCCATCTGTAGTCCTCACGATAGTCCCCTTATACAGGAAGTCGATCTGTCTCAGTGCCGCGTGTAGATCGAAGTCGTTTAGGGCACTTATACCGTTGATTGGTACGACTACCTTGTACCATCTCAGTGCTGCGCTGGCTGCAGTGTGGAGTACGCATATGTTTGCCACTGTCCCCACTATTACCGTATACTCGATCCCGAATACTCTCAGCAGGTCATCCAAGGGGGTTCCATAGAAGCCGTCGTACCTTGTCTTCACAATTACAATGTCGCCTGGCTGTGGTTTTAGTTCATCAATTATCTCCCACCCCCATGTGCCGTACCTCACATGCTCGCCCCAGATCCCGTACTCGGGGTCATTGTCGTAGTGGGTGTCCTGTGTGTAGAATATCCTCGCCCCAGCACTCCTAGCCCTATCAAGCAGCCTCCTTATGGGCTCTACTGTGGCCTGGGCGGTGGGAACATAGAGTTTTCCCTCCGGTTTAACGAAGTCGTTTTGCATGTCTACAACTATGACGGCGGTCTTGCTGGCCGGTAGCTCGATAGAGTCTACGACTCTGTACTCCGGCACCTCGACCGTGGTCACAGGTGCTCACCTCCATGGCTTCAAGTAGTTTCCGGATGTAGATAAAGCTGAGCCCCGGTGGGCATATGCTAGCGTAGCATTTTCTGTTCTATTATCATTGTTATGAACATTAGACGTGGGTCGTCAGCTAAGGCGCTTTGGACGAGTGGAACAACCTCCGCCCTCAGTCTTGGCCCACACTCTCCCCCGGCAAGGCCCTCTAGGGTGGCCCATATGAAGAAGCCCGCCCCATTCTCGTTAACGTAGAGGTAGTAGACCCTGTCGTTCTCCATATCTATGCTAGTGGTCACATTACCAATAGGCACCATCTTAAACCTCGAGATCTCACCTGCCACAGCCTCTCGGAGGCCCTGAGAGCACACAATGTAGCTGCCGCACCCTTCTACTCCGCCCCTAACACACTCTACCATTGCCTCAGACACCAGCATATACAGCGGGGAAACCCAGGGTGTTAAGCACACACCATATACTACCCGGGGAAGCCCTATTGCTGTTATCAGGTGGAGAGTTCTGGCGAGGAGGAAGGGTGAGATAAGGGAGGCTGTTAAGAGGGCTATTTGGACTCTTAAAGACAAATTCCAGCTGTGCTATGTTCACCGCGATAACTCGGGGCAGAGAGTGAAGTGTGTTAATGGCGGTCTAGTTACACATGCTAATGCGTGGGCGGTCTACCTTATAGATGACACGGCGATCCCCTACCATAGGATCGTGGAAATACGAGATAATGAGGGGAAGACTATCTGGAGGCGTGGGGAGGGATGGAGTAGCCGTAGGGATAGTTTTCCTAGGAAAAGATAACACTACCCGCAAACCACTTTATGATGCGGTGTTCCCTATTGGCTGGGAGGAGAATAGTCCTCAAAGTTGAACTCGACGAGGAAGAGTACAGGGCCCTCGAGGCTATCTCAAGATCACTCGGCTACGAGCTCCCCAGCCAGTTTATAGCGAGCCTCGTGAAAGGGATTATTAGTGGTAAGGTTAGGACACAGCAGTCCTACCCCCCTATTGACCCGGAGGCTATCGCGAGGAGGCTTAGGAGAGTCATAGAGGACATCCTCAACCCCTACACCGCTAAGATCGACGAGATCCTGAGGCGGATAAGCAGCCTACAGGAGTCTCTTGAGGAGGCCCTCAGCCGGGCCCCACAAGTGGAACCTGAGAGGCCTCCCCAGCCCCCACCTCCACCGCCTTCACACCCGTCAAGAGGATTTAGGGGTAGGGCTGGTAGGAGGTCTGCTATGGACAGGCTTAAAGAGGAAGGCATTCTTGTTGCTAGTGAGGCAAGGTGGATTAACGATCCAGAGAGGTTCTTCTCCCACTTGGAGAGGCAGGGTGCGGTTGTTGTTAGGCTCAGCGATGACATGGTCGCAGTACACCCAGACTTCTGGAACCGGTTCAAGAAGATCCTTGAGGAGACCGCGGTCAAGAGCTGGGAGGATGTAGAGGCCCTCCTCGACTCAAGCCTTGGAGAGGCTGCGGTGAGACTATTCCGCCTACTGAGGAGGGAGGGACTAGTCTACTATGATGAAGAGGAGGCCAGGTGGATCCTAGAGGCAGGCTAGAGAGGGCCAGCGTGAGGGTAGCCCTGCCTCAGCCCCTTACCGGCGTATTTCGTGAGGCCCTCTGGGCCTTCTTTCAAGAGTACTGCTAGGTTTTCCGCGTGTTTCCTAGCCCTGTCCTCGGCGATCTCGCGGAGCTTTACTGGGTCTTCTGCCTCATCCTCATGGACTGTGACATCTATAAGGATCTTCCCTGATAGGATCTCAACCATTATGAGGCCTACACTCATAGCAAGATAGCTTAACCTGTCGGCCTCCCTCCTACCAACCCAGCCGAGGGTTATGGCAGCGTCGCATCCACCACGAAAAGCCCTCATAGCTGCGCCGGGGAGATCCTTTATTCCCGGAACAGTCCACCGAACGAGCTTGTAGCCTGGGAGCTTCCTCTTCAACACGTTCAAAGCTATAGAGCCCATATCGACTCTAGCAAATGTAGTGTCAATCACGGCTACGCATCCTTTCAAGGCATGCACACCTCCACTATTTCGTCCCCCCTTATGAGTGGTATGCCCCGCCTCTCTGCGATCTTCTCGGCCTTCCTATACGGCAGTGCCGTACCGTAGTCTAGCATTTCAGCGAACACCACACTAGGCCTTAAGCCCGCTAGTCTTGCTAGGCACACGCTCAGCTCCGTGTGACCCCTCCTCTCACTCAAGCTCCTAGCCGCCAGGACAGGGACGTGCCCGGGGGCTTGGAAGCCCTCTTGAAACATTCTTCTCGCCTTCTCGGGATCCTTGTGATAGGTCTCCACTACCCTGTCAAGCTCCTGAACCGTCTTGGATCGGTCTTTATCAGTTATCCCAGTCTTCGTGCTCACATGGTTCACCCATATCGTGAAGGCTGGCTTGTCGCCGTAAGAGGGGGTTTTCATTGTTAGGGGTCTTAGTGGGGGGTGCATTGCTATGAGGTCTGAGCCCCATATGAGGCCTAGACCTCTTGCTATCTCCCATGTTGTCGCGTAGCATATGAGCCCTCCAGCGTTGACCCTCAAGTCGTGTATTACTGCGGGGGTGGCATGGGAGGCGTGATATACTAGGTCGACCTCCCCTTCCCTGTCCTCCCCGTCGAATATCATAATAGGCTTACCCGCCTTTAGCGCCTCTATCGCCTTCTCTATTGCGTCCATACTCTATCACCGCCGATACTATGCTAGCTAACCCCGTTAGTACAGTTATGAGACCTATCTTGCTGCCCTTATATTCTGGGGCATATCCTGAATCCCCCTCAACTGGTGGGGGTGCACGTTTAGCCTCCGACGCGCTTACCCCTCCCGTACTACCCCCCGTCCCTGATAGGCTCGTGGGTGTGGTGGTAGTCGAAGTATGACTTGTTTCTGGGGTTTGCGTTTCAGGGGCTGGCACGTATGATATCTTGAGGACAGGTGTCCCATTGATCAAGACTATATGGTACTCTGCGGGTTCAAGCCGTGTCAAGTATGTTAAGTTGTTTGATATTATTATGTTGTTTTCCTCCACCCTTACGAATAGGAGCCAAGTTATGTCAGCACCGTCGGAGTCTAACACTGTGATGTTTCTAGGCTGCCTATTGAAGGTGAGCGTTACTGTGTATGTTCCGTCACTGCATGAGCCCTCTATGTCGGTGATGTTCGGGCTCAGTATCTCGACACATGGCGGTACTGCAATAACATTGAATGATATTATTGATATGATTATTATGGAGGTTATAATAGAAAATAGTGTTACTCTACCTCGTAGACCCTGCATCTCGCCTCAACCAGCTTCTCCAGCTCTTTTATTAGGCTGAAGGCCCTCCGGCCTAGCCTTGCCGGGGCCAGGGGGGCCTCCCCCTGCTCGTCAATTACCCTTGTATCTGCTTTGATTGCGTTCAGCGGTATTATGTCCAGGACAGGTACGTTTACAACCTCCTGCCACCTCAGCCTGTAGGCGCTAATTGGAATTGAATCGTATTTGACCCTCCCAAGTGCCCTGAGCCTCGTGTATGCTAGGGATAGCGTTATCCCCACAGCCTCAAGATCGCTCCTCACGTCAGTATACTCCAGAACTGGTGATAGGCCTGCTCTTGTGAGCATTGTGATCGGGTTTATTGTCTCGGGCTGGAATAGGATTACATCACTAAACCTGGCCAGCTGGTATGCGTAGAGTGGAGGCACGACTGTTACACCGATACCTGTCTCCTTCTTGAAGGCCTCTGCTACCTCTCGCGCCCTTCTCCCGAAGAAGAGGATCTTGGGTCTACTGATGTTTGGAAGCATTTTCTTTAGACATGTGAGGGGGAGTATTCCGCCGCTGTGTAGAGCTATTGTCTCATAGTTCATATTAGAGCAGTGCCTGCTCACCTGTTCAACTGCTGAGGTGAAGAAGCCCTCAACCACTTCAACTACGCACTTAACGATCCTTGTTAATGGTGTCTTCGATAGGATAACATCGCCTTCCCTCACCCTTTTAGCAATCCTCTGAAGTACGATGGAGCTGTTCTGGAATGGCGCATAGAAAACCCCTCCCTTAGCAACTAGATCCGCGAGATCCTCGATGCTGGAAGCCTTAGCTGCTAGGTCTCTAGGCTCCTCAGCACCCTGCTGTGCTATGGTGTAGAGTGTCTCAGTGTATGTCTTGATAGCCCCGATCATGTCTAAGTCTCTAATAGCTTTTACGAGGGCTTCATAGATCTTGGTACCTCCACCCCTAGCCTCCACCGGTACACCTCTAAAGGTAAAGCTGAACTCCCTCCTCCTCTCCCCCGAGAACGTAGGCAACGTTGAGCACCTTCACCCACGTATATCTAGGGTTCTGAACCACTATAAACTGGGAGGTAGGTCTACACGGCTTTCAGTATTATAATGAGGACTACCCCAACTAGTACTGATAGAGTAGTCTCTACGATAGCTGCCACTGCCAGGTTGATAGCGGCCATCAATAGCCTCCTCGCAATCCTCTTAAGAATGCCCCTCCTAAATCCAGTCGCTATGAGAGAGGCTACCAAGGCTATAGTCGGGATCTCAAGGATTCCGTGGGGGGCGAGCATCCCGTAGTATAAGAACGCCCTATCCCCCGGGGAGAGGCCGCTTAGCACTCCTATAGATTGAATATCTAGAATTCCTCGTGGCAGAAGGCCTATGATGAGGCCGTTAAGGACTAAGACTGCTAGAGGTATAATGTATGTGGGGTATAATAGGGCTACCATTAAGGACACTTGAAGGTTGTTCAGGAATATGACTATAGGTGCAATAGATATGCTCTCACCGGCTTTCTTTAAACCTTTAACCTGGCCCTTAATAATATCTCCCGCAGGGCTCTCTATGATCCTATCCGCATATAGGTACCCAATGAGTGAGGAAACTGTTAGGATAACTATTAGTGTGACTGCTGTTATGACTGTTCTCCTGTCAATGATTTCCTCCACTAGATCCTCCCATAGTGTCATTGCATCCAGCCTCCACTACAACGTAGTCATTAACTATTAAGGCCTCAAGATCGGCCTCCTCACGCTTCAATATCCTAACAGTGCCCCCTGGGCACCTGTATGTTTTATTGCTAACCTTAATACAGTCGTCTCTAAGTAGCTCTTCTATGCGAGCCAACTCGCCTGCCACCGAGGAATACAATAAAAGCTGTCTAGACACCTTAATAGTTGGCCGCCGACAGGCCGTTAGAACTAGGAGTATCAGCAAATTAAACCAGCAGTAGTGTAGACTCCCCCGGTCTCATCAACGAACGCCGGGGGAAGTGCTAGAGTGAGGTGTGCTGGAGGTTGCCCAGGAACCCTAAGGATGTGCAGAGGAGGCTTAACATGCTGTTTGACCTGTGGAATGATATCTTGAATAAGTGGGAGCAGGGGGAGAGGCTTACAAGAGAAGACGTCATAGAGATGCTAAAGAGAGAGTATGAGAGGGAGAGGATCAGCCCTCTAAGAGGGGCAAGCCTCCCGGAGGACATATACGACAAGGAGATGGCGAGCCTATACGTCGTAGGAAAATATGGTATGGGCTTAGACGAGCAGTACCCCGATCTCTTCGACACTATCTTCTATATTGAGAACAGGTACGATAAGATCACGGAGATCCTGCTGACCACGCCGCCAGAACAGGCGAGGGATAAGATACTAGCACTTGTGGGGGGAAACCTCACGGACAACATTATAGCGAGGATACTGAGGATACGCTTCACAATGGTATACTTCGGTTTTGCGGACGAGAAGAGCCTTAGAACTGTTGCTGAGGCACTCGCAAAGGCTTTTCCCGACAAGGCAAAGATAGTCTCTAAATACGTAAGATTCTATATAGCATTCAAAGTCGCCAGCCACATCTACAGGGGTATGGTCAGGGATCGCCTAACAAAGGAGGCCCTGAAACAGGGAACAGCCCTAACATTCGAAGGGTTTCCCGGCTCAATACCCGATGATAATTATATTAGAAAAATAGCCTCCGAAGTTTTCCGCGTGCCCAGGAGAGTTCTCGATAAAATACTGACCCGGGGGAAAAGGGAGCGGGAGAGCTCGAGGGCGAGGACATAATACTCCTTATACTATGAGTGGACGAGAGGTTCCCATATTTTAAACATATAAATACATTGGGAACCACACGACACATCTGAAGGGGTCTGTTCCCACTATAAGGCTGGGATGGGGGAGAATTGAAATGTCAGCCCATCTAACAGAGACACAGCTAGAAATCCTTAGAACACTCGTCAAACTATACCAGGAGAAGAAGCGGATGATCAAGAGCAAAGAGGTCGCCGAGTACCTCAAAAAGGACGAGGGCACCGTCAGGAACATCATAATGTGGCTAAGAGGAATGGGGCTCGTAGAGAGTAGGACAGGCCCCTCAGGAGGGTACAGGCCGACATTAAAGGCCTATGAGGTGCTCCAAGCCGGTGCTTTGACCCGCGAATACGGGTACGGTGAGGCGACCATAATAAGTGGAACCCGTAGGATCACTATACCCATCTACCGGCTAGAGCTACTCGACGTCCTCAGCGGTTCGGGCCTCATGGCTATTGCTAAGACAAGCGGCCCACTACTAGCCCCTGTCGGTTCTAAGGTCAGAATAGCTAGCAGGCCCGTTGAGAGGGTTATTCTCGAGGGCGAGATCAAACAGGTTCAATCGGAGGCGGGAGAGATCCTAGTGAAGGTTGAGAAGCTCGTCGTGATACCGGATGCGAAGGTAGGGGATATAGCGAGGAGACGCCTCATAACCCTCCGCTCCGATATGAGCGTAAGGGAAGCTGCCTCAGTTCTAACAAAGCATGGCATAAGAGGTGCCCCAGTAAATGATAGCGAGGGTAGGATTGTGGGGTTCATAACGAGCTCAGACATAGCAAGGCTCGTGGCTGAGGGGGCAAATCTAGACGAGCCTGTGAGCAGGTACATGAGGCACCACGTCTTCAGTATTAGCGAGAATGAGAGTATAGTTGAGGCTATGAGGCTTATGGACTTCCACGGAGTCGGCAGGCTTCTGGTGATAAATAGTAAGGGGAAGCCTGTAGGGATAGTCACGAGAACCGATATCCTACGCTATATAGTGAGCCTTCAGAGGCCCCTTTAGCCTTGAGGACTTCCATAATCTTCTGGTGTAGGAGGCTGAGTAGCCTCCTCCTATCCTCCATTAGGACAACGTCACTGTAGCTTCTAGCTACTATATGGTGTGCCATCGGGCTGGGCACCTCTAGCGGGCCCACGACTCTGACCTCTACCTCGCCCCTCCTGATGGCGTCAACTACCTCCTGCAAGTGTATGATGTCCATGTAGTCCTCGAGTATCTCCCTGAACGTCTCCTTAACTGGAGGTAGCTTAAGCCCCTGGTCTAGGAGTAGCTCTAGGATCCTCTGAGCACTAAGCTGCATCCTCTCAGGGCTCTTCTCATACCCCTTATACCTCTTAAGGATCATGAAGCTCCTCTGGGCTACATGTCGGAACCTCCTCTTAACTAGCTCAGTCCTCTCGAGCGCCCTCTCTAAGAGCTCTCTAAGGTTCACATTAAGTAACTGGGCCCATAACTCCTCTATGGTCTCTCGGGTTATCTCCTCAGTAGTAGTTAGCATGAAACCGTTATCGGTCACAGTTATTCTAACAGGGGAATGGGTTAGGTTTGAGAGAATGTATCCTGCGGCCCTGCTAAACGCGTCGTTAACCCTCCTCCCATAGAGTGTGTGGAATATAGCGTTATAAGATTCGTCGTCTACGAAGATCTCCACAAGAATTAACCTGTCTGTTGGGACAACCCCCACGTACTCGAGCTGCTCAGCCACATATTCCACAACCGCCCTCGCAGCGTGCTCCTCAAGCCTATACTCCTCCACTAGTATCCTATGGGCCTCCTCAACCCTTCCCTCTCTTACTAGCCGTGCAATTCGTCCGCGGAACTTCCCGACGAGGAGTGCGCTGTCATAGCTTAGGGGTAGCATTTCACTATACCAGCTGGGTACTGTGGGTCTAGCCCCCTCAGCGGGTTGGACTACTATTTTTAGGCCCTCACTCCTTAGGAAGCGGAACGTCCTCCCCCCTAGGACGAATATGTCTCCGGGGGTGAGTATCTCTGCGAAGTCCTCCTCCACTGTCCCAACGTACTTCCCGTCTATGGTGACTACTGTTATCTTACTCTCATCGGGTATTGTGCCTGCGTTTAGCTGGTATATCATCCTGGCCATACGCTTCCTGCCGAACACTCCCTCCTCCTCGTCCATCCATATCTTGCTATAGACCTTCTCACTCTCTAGCCCGTGGGCGCCCGCTAGGTAGCGGAGGACTTCGAGGAACTCCTCGTAGGTTAGGTTCCTGTAGGGGTAGGCCCTCTTTACGACCCTATATGCCTCCTCTATCCTCCACTTCCTCTCTACACTCATTCCGACAATGTGCTGTGCTAGTACGTCGAGGGGCTTCCGCGGGATCCTCACCCTATCGATAAACCTGTCCATTGCGGCCTTTGCGAGGACAGTACACTCGACTAGGTCGTCTCTATCTACTACAACAACTCGCCCCTTGCTGACCTGCCTTATGTGGTGGCCTGCCCTCCCGATCCTCTGTAGGAGTCTGCTCACACTCTTAGGACTGCTCAATAGCACCACGAGGTCGATGTAGCCTATATCTATGCCCAGCTCGAGGCTCGTGCTTGAAACTACTACCCTTAGCTTGCCCTCCTTGAGCTTCCTCTCCACTTCCAGGCGGAGGTCTCTGCTTAAGCTTGAGTGGTGGGCTTCTATCTCGTCGGCGTCGAGGATGCCGAGCTCGTTATGGAGCAGCTTCTTGAGCTTGTAGACGACCCTCTCAGTAGCGCTCCTAGTGTTCGTGAATATGAGCGTAGTCCTATGCTTCAATATGAGGTCAACGAGAGTACGGTAAATGGCCTCGTTCACCTTGTCAGCGGGGTCATGGATTAGGTCGACTTTAGGCGTTATGACCCTAATATCGATCGGCTTAGAGAACCTTGCGTCCACAACCTTGAAGGGCCTAGGCTTCCCATCGTCATCATACCCTACTAAGAACTTGGCGACTTCCTCGAGTGGGGCTATTGTGGCACTCATACCGATCCTCTGGAGACTGCCCCCCGCTTCCTCAACCCTGTATTGTAGCCTCTCAAGCGTGAGGCTTAGGCTCGTCCCCCTTTTACTCGATGCCATCTCGTGGATCTCGTCTATAATAACCCAGCGAGCTGTGACTAGCCTCTGCCCCCATTTCGGTGCTACCAGTCCTATTGCAAGGCTCTCTGGTGTGGTAAGTAGTATGTGAGGGGGCTTTCTGACAAGCTTCTGTTTTACATGGCTTGGCGTGTCACTTGTTCTAACGGCGACCCTAACTTCTCCCACATCATAGCCGTGGCTCTTAGCGTAGTTAGTTATCTCTTTGAGCGGAGTGATCAGGTTCCTCTCCATATCATTGTTCAACGCCCTGAGGGGGCTAACGTATATGGCGTACACCTTGTCCTCCAGCTCTCCCCGCTCGCTCATGTGGAGGAGCTCGTTAAGTATCCACAGGAACGCTGCTAACGTCTTCCCCGTCCCGGTCGGGCTAGATACTAGAACATTATGTCCTCCGGCTATTAGTGGTATGGCCATCCTCTGGGGCTCTGTGAATTTTCCATACTTTTCTCTGAACCATTCTGCTATGTAGGGTCTTAGCATTCCCAGTATGCTATCGTCGCTAAATTCTACTGTAGCTGCTGTACCACTCATACCCAGGCGCCCCGCACCCGCTACAGCCCCTAAGAGTCTATTCAAGTGGGAGTTGATAAGGAGGCAAGTCCACTCTTCATAGACCAAAATATACAGAATTCTGCTATCAGGAAAAATGATAACCGCTTGATAGTAACAGTTAACGCACTATTTTTAAGTTTTTTAACAACTAGCGTGCACATGTTCTATTATTTATGTCTCAGTCCGTGCTATTTTGATCGTGTAGATAGTATATAGATTATTCCGCTATAGTAGTTAGCTGGCTACATCCCATCAGTGTTTTAGCCTGGATATGTGGATCACCATTTATCTCAATCATACTAACCCCCTGCGGCTAGGGTTCAGAGCCACACACGCTTACTCGACTTAACAGAAGTATTGCCAAGAGGTTCTCTTAGATCGCTACCGGTTCAGCGGCTCTCCTTACTATTACCGGCATGATTAGAGCGTCCTGGGAAGCCTCTGAAGGGGTACACCCAGTCCCGCGTACACGGGGATTATTAATTTAAAGATATCATTTGTCACCTCAATGGCAGCGCTTAGCCTGCTAATACAATCAGCTGGTGGAGGAGAGGATTAGATAAACTTACAGACCCTTCCCGAGACTAGGGCGAAAATAAGGAGGATTGAGGTAATGGGGGGAGACCACTATGGTTATCGGCCTGATTATCATAGCCCTTGCCATTATCGTAGGGTTCTTCCATCTTTTATTGTCAAAAAATAATATATAATATAAGTGAAGGGTTAACAAGCCATATTCTATTATTTTAAATGTTATATGATAGTATTTTGATTAGCTTATAATAGTAGTTAAAAGCCCAGTTAGGGTGTTACATGGCAGTGAGACACCAAACCATAATTAGCCTGGGATACTACAAATAAGTAAGGAGGTGTTGGTTGATGGTCGAGAGGGTCAAGACTGGTATACCTGGGATGGACGAGATCCTGTACGGTGGGATACCTAAGAGGAACGTCGTTCTGCTCAGTGGGGGGCCGGGTACTGGCAAGAGCATCTTCAGCTACCAATACCTTTGGAACGGTCTAAGGTTTAACGAGCCCGGAGTCTTCGTGGCGCTCGAGGAGCACCCTGTACAGGTCAGGATAAATATGGCCCAGTTCGGCTGGGATGTTAGACCCTATGAGCAGAAGGGCATGTTCGCCATCGTAGATGCATTCACGGGCGGTATTGGTGAGGCTGCTAAGAGGGAGAAGTATGTTGTCAGGGATCCAGAGGATGTAGGGCTCCTCATAGATGTATTAAAACAGGCTATAAGGGATGTGGGGGCTCAGAGGGTTGTTGTTGACTCGGTGAGCACACTCTACCTAGCCAAGCCTGTCCTGGCAAGGAGGACTGTGATGCTGCTAAAGAGGGTTCTGAGCGGTCTTGGTACTACAAGCATTCTCGTGAGCCAGGTTAGCGTAACGGAGAGGGGCTTCGGTGGCCCTGGTGTAGAGCATGCGGCTGACGGGATCATTAGGCTCGACCTTGACGAGGTCAATGGCGAGTTGATTAGGAGCCTAGTAGTCTGGAAGATGAGGGGTACGAAGCACAGTATGAGGAGGCACCTCTTCGAGATAACCGATAGGGGGATAGTAGTCTACCCGGACAGGATCGTGAGGATAGGTAGAGTCGTCAGGATAGAGTAGCCCCCTACTTTTCTATTCTCTATTATGAAAAGGACTCGTTTCCCACTGCATACGGTAAACCATTGCCTATTAAACACTCCTGACACTAGTGCCTGTAGTGTGGATCGGGTGAGGGACGGCTTTGACTGTAGAACCTGTTCTTACATTTGCGGACGTCATAATAGTTCCTGGGAAAGCACCTGTAGAGCCAGGTATGGTAAGGCTTGAGACGTCAATAACAAGGTCTCATCGGGTAGACATCCCACTTCTAAGCAGCCCTATGGACACGGTGACTGAGGTAAGGCTTGCAGTCCTCCTGGCAAGGATTGGGGCGGTAGGCGTTATTCACCGTAATATGACGGCAGAGGAAGAAGCGGAAATGGTTAGGAGGGTAAAATCTGCCGACCCGTCACCTGAGAGTGAAGTACCCCTCGTCTCATCGCTCGAGGAGGCAATTGAAGCCGTCAAGAACGGTGTGCCAGCTGTCTTATTGAAGGGGGGCGAGAGGGCTATTGTATTACCCGAGGGCTCAGACTACCAGACTCTTGGCGTTAAGGCCGAACTGCTATACCAACTCCTAGACCAGGGAGTAAGGCCTAGTGTTGACGAACAGGGGAGACTCCTTGTGGGTGCGGCTGTTAGCCCCTTCGACGTTAATAGGGCCGTAATGCTGGAGAAGGCTGGTGTGGACTTCCTAGTCATAGATGTCGCACACCTACATAATGTGAACGCCCTTGAGGCCCTCAAGAACCTTAGGAGGAATGTGGGGGTCGAGATCATCGCTGGAAATATTGGGACAAAGGAGGCCGTACTAGATGTAATCCAAGCCCTAGACGGGGAGGTAGGGGGTCTCCGTGTAGGCATCAGCAGTGGAAGCATATGCTCCACAGGAGTGGTCGCAGGCGCTAGCATGCCAACCCTCACAGCGGTAATACAGGCAAGACTTGCACTCGAGGAACTGGGCCTCCACGGCTCGATCCCGATAATCGCAGATGGGGGAGTGAGGGGCCCAGGAGACGCTGCTAAGGCTCTAATCGCAGGGGCCAGTGCCGTCATGGCAGGGAGGATGCTTGCCGGGACACTGGAAAGCGCTGCTCCCATTGTCAGGCTTGAGAAGGGGAGGTTCAAGGTCTACAGGGGTATGGCTAGCAGGGGCGCCATGGAAAGGCGGTATGCGAGTGACAGGTATAGTAGGCCTAGCAAGAGGCTAGAGGAGGGTGTTGAGGGGCTCGTGCCCTTCGAGGGGAGCGCGGTACGAGTAGTAGCACACCTCTACTTCGGACTACAGGCGGCCCTCGGCTACGCTGGAGCCGGCAGCATTAGAGAGGCGTGGGAAAAGGCGAGGCTGGCAAAGGTGACGCCAATAGGGCTACAGGAGATTAAACCCCATGACATAATATTGACGTAAGACCTAATGTGATAGTGGTGACCAAGTATGACGGACTACCAGATGGCACCCGGATACACGGGTAGAGTATTCTTCGTGAAAGTCTTGGAGGGCTCCTCACCCCATAGAGCTATAGAAGAGTTCCTAACAGACAACGGTATCGAGTTCGCAGTAATATGGGGTATCGGAGGGATGGCGTGGGCCCGCCTAGCAGTGTTCAGCCCCGAGGAGAACAAGTACCACGCGGTAGATATAGAGGCCGAGCCCGGCAGAGTCCTAGAGGTCGCAACAATCCAGGGCAACAGTGTTCTCGGCGAAGACGGGGCATACCATACCCACCTCCACGCAGTCGTAGCCAAGGAGCCTGACAAGGTATATGCCGGTCACCTTGTTGACGGAAGAGTCCACCCCTTCCTAGAGCTACAGATCATAGAGCTTACAGGGGCTGCCTCGGAGGCAAGGAAACTGCTTAGCCACCGGTGGTCGAGGACTTGACGAAGGGGGAATGGGAGAGGGCCAGGGAGAGGGCTCTTTCAAGGCTTAGAGAACATGTAGAGAGGGGTCTAGTAGACAAGGATATTGTTGATTTCCTGATCAGCTTCAACAACATATATGACAAGGTTTTCACCACAAGCAGTTGTAGTGGAAGGGTAGCAGTAATCTCGGGGTTAAACGTATTCGATAAGAGAGGGGCAGTACTGCACAGCGTCTTCCACGACCCAGAGGAGTGTAGAAGCAATATCCTCCAGGCCCTCTCCAATGCGGTGAAGGAGGCGGCTGGAAGAATTGTCTGGATAAGCCTTCAACCACCAATTATACACTTCGCCTCCAGGGACGAGGAGACAGCCCATCAAATTGTCTCCAAGGCCGAAGCCGCAGGGTTCAACAGGGCATGCTACCGCCGTTACAGAGTTGGTGGATACCATGTTGAGGTTGCGGTAAGCGACAAACTCCACATACTCAACCCGACCCCCCAGCATGCACAGGAGGCGTGTAACATTCTAGCTAAGTACAAGGAGAGATTGAGGAAACTCATCTCACTCCTACTAGACCGGGGAAGTTAGCAGATTTATCCGACGGGGAGGTGCCAAGCTATAAGCGATGCACTATCGGGGGGTGCCCGAGGGGTTGCCTGGACTTAAGCCAGAAGACATATACAGGTTGTCCTTAGTGTCAAACCCCGTCTCCCTAGGAAAGGGGGCTGCCCTCTTTGTAATGACCCGCCTAGAGAAGGACAAGTACATCTCAAGCATATGGGAGTATAGAGGTAAAAGGGCGAGGATACTTGTAGACTCTCCAAGCACCTGCCCATCCCCCTCTCCCTCGGGGGACTTGGTAGCGTTCTCGAGGAGGGTCGGTGAAGGGGAGAAGGCGAGGACGCACGTCATAGTTAAGGACGTCTATGCTGGGGGCGAGTACAAGCTGCTGGAGCTTAGGGGAGGGGTTCTCGGTATTCACTGGATTAACGGTTCCGGCCTACTAGTTGAAACCCTATGGTATCCGGAGGATTGGAAGCCCTACAATGAGAGGGATTACCTGGACATCGAGAGGCTACCCGCATACTTCAACGGTGTCGGGTGGAAGTTTGACAGGCACACTGCGATACTGAAAGTAGAGTTCCCTAGCGGCAGGACGGAGATGATCTCTCCCGAGGGAGTAGATTCCAGGCTGGCGGCAGTTGGGCCCAAGGGACTTATAGCGTTCTACGTCCAGAGGCATGAGCTCAGACCTTATGAGGGCGACATTGTAATATACGATCTCAAGGCCGGCAAAACTAGAACCCTCGTCAAGAAGATGCTCGTCAGCGACATAGCCTTCAGCCCCGATGGAAGCCGTCTAGCGGTTAGAGGGCACTTCATGGAGAGGGGTTTCGCGACACACCACAACATATACCTGGTTGATGTCGAGACTGGGAAGCTTGAGTGTTTAACGTGTGAGATGGGAATAAGCACTCTCAACACTGTGAACAGTGATGTTAGAGGCCCCTCCTGTACTCGGAGCCTGTATTGGGATGAAAAGGGTAACCTCTACTTCCCCGTCCACCGGAGGGGCCGTGTCTTACTCTATAAGATGACTAGCGGTGGCTCTATAGAGGAGCATGTAGACCCGGGCAATGCCGTAATAGACGAGTTCAGTGTTTACAGTGACGGTAGCCTCGCATACACGCTTATGAACGCTGTCGAGCCCAAGGAGCTCTACATTATGGGAGAGAAGGCCACGGGCTTTAACAACTGGGTCAAAACACTTGGCCTCAAAGAACCTGTAGGAGACCAGATCATGACCGGGAACTACACTCTAGACTACTGGGTTCTCCCACCGGTTGAGGGTGGAGAGTGTAAGGAGTGTGTCCCGTGGGTGCTATACATTCATGGGGGGCCTAAGACCAGCTTCGGCTACGGCTTCATGTTCGAGTTCCACGTCCTAAGCAGTGCAGGCTATGCGGTCGTCTACTCGAACCCCCACGGCAGCGACGGGTATAGTGAGGAGTTCGCAGATATACGTGGAAAATATGGGACGATCGACTATGACGACCTCATGACTGTTGCTAAGACCGCTCCGAGGAGGCATAGGATGCTAAGCAAGAGTAGGAGGGCTGTAATGGGTGGGAGCTATGGTGGCTGGATGACGAACTATATCATATCGAAGACTGACATGTTTAAAGCCGCTGTTACGATGAGGAGCTGCTCTAACTGGGTGAGCTTCTATGGCGCTAGCGACATTGGCTGGTACTTCGCGGAAGACCAGCTACAAGCCACCCCCTGGGGCGATCCGGAGGTGTACATAGGGGCCAGTCCAATATTCGAGGCCGATGAGATCAGGGCGGCCACCCTCATTATACACAGCCTAGAAGACTACCGGTGCCCGCCAGATCAGGCTATAGCACTATATACGGCCCTGAAGGTGAGCGGTATAAAAGCGAAGCTCGCCCTCTTCCCCGGTGAAAACCATGACTTAATGAGGAGTGGGACACCTAGGAGGAGGGTGGCACGTCTTAAACTAATACTAGAGTGGTTAAAGGATAACCTTTAAACCCACTCCATTCTAAAACTCCTCTAGAGGTTCTAGCCGTTGCCACCTAACACTGCCAAGGGCGGAGAGCTAGGAGGCTTAATGGGGGGGAGGGCACTACTATACCTAGCTAGCAGTGTCTTTACCCTTGTTGCCGGACTAATTATGGTCAGGCTCCTACCACCACAGGATTACGCAGCATTCCAGAGCCTGACAAAGAGGGTAGTACAGTATGTAATTGCCGGAGTGTCCTTCGTCGAGATCTGGATTGTTAGGGATACTATTAAAAGCCCGGCCCTTGTTAGGAGAGCGCTCCCACTAGCGGCCTCTGTACTTGGGCTTGTTGGGGGTGTTTCAGGCCTCCTACTAGTGTGGTGGATTAGCGGGAGCCTAGGGGCAGGACTTCTTGCTTTTGCCGCCGGCTTTATACAAGGATTCCGTAGCATATACATTATAGTTTTAGACTCTTTGAGGGCTTTCAAAGGGCCGCTTGCAAGGCTCATAATTAGAACTGTATATGCTCTCCTTGCAGTACTGCTCGTGTGGATTATGGGTAAGGGGCTACTTGGGGCACTGATGTCCTACACGTTAGGAGTGCTTTCAGGGTCTATTGCGATCTTCTACTGGCTCCGTCATTGGCTGATGGGTGGGGGTGGGGAAGCAGGCCTGGGTAGGGC
>WAOT01000027.1 GCA_015521115.1 Desulfurococcales archaeon | reverse complement strand
CCTACGAGGCCCCAGCCAACCTGACCGAAACAGGCAAACCCCCACTCCTAAAGGGGTGGATAGGGGCCGGACTCGCGGTGCTAGTAGCCCTCATCTTAGCCGCCATATTCCTCATACTAAGAGGACTCAGCTTCTAGGCAGAGGCGTTCGATCTCCCTAGCCTTTTTCTCGATCATGCCCCGTATAGCCCTCGGGTCTACGGCGGCCTTTCCGACCCTCCTGATCACAGCCCCTACGAGGTAGTTGAGGGCTTTCTTCTTCCCCCTTAGGAGGTCGCATAGGGCCTTTCTCTCCTCCATGAGGACGGCTTCTATGAGGCTGTCCGTTACCTTAGCCTTCTCTGGTATAAGGCTTTCTATGGGGGTCTTGGGGTTTTGTGCGAGCTTGGGAAGCACTAAGCCCCTCACCGCGTCATAGGGTAGCTCGCCCTCCTCTACCAGCTTGACCAGTGTTATGACAGTCTCTGGGGGTGGGAGTGTTTCGGGCTCGCTTGGGGTGCGGCCGAGATCCTTGAGGGCCCCCTTAAGGTCTACCCCTAGTAGGCGGGCGAGGGTTTTCTTGTCGGCCACGTGCTCGGATGCTGTTAGGTATAGGCGGGCTAGTGGTGGGTGCTGGGTTATGCTCCAAGCCACCTCCCTCCCGACGCCGTGGCCTGTTATGGTCTTGTAGACTTCACCTGGTAGGAGGGTTATGCGGGATCTCGCCCTCTCCTTTAGCTTCCCTGTTATGGGGAGTGGTGGGAGGTCTGGGTCTGGGAAGTAGAGGTATTCCTCCTCGGCCTCCTTGTGGCGGAGGGGTCTTGTCACGCCCCTCGTCGAGTCCCAGTGCCTCGTCTCCCTTTCGACCTTGCCCCCTGCCTCGATGATCTTGGTCTGCCTCAGTATCTCGTAGCGGAGGGCCCTCTCGACCTCGAGCGTTGATCCTATGTTCTTTATCTCGACCCTCTCCCCGCCCCCAACGCTGACGTTAGCGTCCACCCTGAAAGCGCCTTCAAGCCTCGGGTTTGTGGCGCCAATGTATTCGAGCGTGAGGAGGAGGTACTCGACCATGCTCCTAGCATCCCTCGGCCCGCGGAGGTCGGGCTCGGTGACGACCTCGAGGAGGGGGACTCCGCTCCTGTTATAGTCGACCATCACGACAGGGCTAGCCATGATCCCCCCGTCACCGTACTGGGAGCGGCCGGGATCCTCCTCGAGGTTTATCCTCCTAATCCTAACACTCCTCCACTCCCAGCTCCCCGGGTCTAGGTAGTGGAATACTGCCCCAAGGCATACAGGAGCCCCATGGGCCCCCTCATACTCTGTTATCTGGTAGTTCTTTGGGAGGTCTGGGTAGAAGTAGTGTTTCCGGGTGAACACTATCGCCCATGGTAGGCGGCAGCCCAGGGCCATGCTCGCCGCTATAGCAGCCTCCACAGGCCCTGGCTGAGGGACTGGGAGCGCCCCGGGGAGGCCTAGGCATACAGGGCAGACGTTGGTGTTGGGTGGGAGCCCCCTATAGTTGCTCCTGCACCCGCAGAACAGCTTGCTCCCCGCCTCTGTGAGTTGGACGTGGATCTCGAGCCCTATCTTAACCCCTACCATAGCCGAGCACCTCCTCCACAAGGAGGCCGAGCCTTAGGAGGGTCTCCTCCCCCATTGAGGGCCCCATCCACTGGACACCCACAGGGAGGCCCATGACCCTGCCCATCGGCTGGCTTAGCGAGGGTATTCCTGCTAGGTTCGCTGTAACAGTCTGCACGTCTAGGGCGTAGAGTTTGAGCGGGTCACCGATCCTCTCCCCAAGCCTTGGCGCCGGGACTGGGCCCGTCGGGCTCGCCACTATACACCTCCTAGTCGCAGCCATCATGGCATTCCTTATCAGCCTCCTAATCCTGGTGGCTGCGAGGTAGAACTGGTCACGGTAGCCCTCGCTCAACACGTATACACCCATCAGGATCCTCCTCTTAACCTCGGATCCGAAGCACTCTGTCCTCGTCCTCTCCACCAGCTCCTCCCAGCTCCTCGGCCTGGTGCTGGGCCTGCAGGGGTAGAGGCTCCCATCGTACCTCGCTAGGTTGCTTGCGGCCTCAGCCATAGCTATAGTATAATATGCTGGGAGGGCCTCCCTGAGGACGGGGATCCTCACCTCCTCCACGACAGCACCAGACTCCTCCAGCTCGCCTAGGAGGCTGTCGAAACGCTTCGCCACCGAGGCGTCAGTCCCCTCGAGTAGCTCCTCAGGCGTGCATATCCTCAAACTGTGCGGATCCAGGGGGGCCAGATTCTCAGGGTCGACCCACCCGGTTCTCCTTAGCGTTGTAGCATCACGGGGATCCCAGCCCGCTATAACGCTGAAGAGGAGTGCAACATCCCTCACACTCCTCCCCATGGGCCCGATCTGCTCCAAGCTGTTAGCGTACGGTATGAGGCCATACCTTGAGACCGCACCGTAGGTAGGCTTCAACCCCACAGTCCCCGTGAAGGACGCCGGGAGCCTAATACTACCCCCAGTATCGCTCCCCAGTGCAAGGTCTGCACCCCCATAAGCTAGGACTGCAGCACTCCCCCCACTACTCCCCCCGGGAACCCTCTCGAGGTCGACAGGGTTCCTGGTCGGGCCGTAGGCGCTGAGCTCTGTCGTGCTGCCCATCGCGAACTCGTCCATGTTAGTCTTACCAGTGATAATCGCCCCAGCCGCCCTCAGCCTCTCAACGACAGTCGCCTCATACCCCGGCTTGAAACCCTTCAGCA
Organism: Desulfurococcales archaeon; assembly: GCA_015521115.1. Lineage (GTDB taxonomy): Archaea > Thermoproteota > Thermoprotei_A > Sulfolobales > Acidilobaceae > S143-63. The sequence continues at coordinate 11,597 of WAOT01000027.1, read as the reverse complement.
TCTTACTCGCGGCTGTGGTGGGGAGGTCAAGGGTCATAATGTTGTCCTTCACCGCTACAAGGAGCCCCTCGAGTGGCCTAGCTTTCCCACTTCTTAGCCTCTCCACCGCCCTCCCAGTGTCACCGAGGATCTCATCCTCTCGTCTTAGGGATAGGTAAGCATGCACACTACCCTCCCAGCGCCTAATCCTCTCAAGGACATGGGCAGCGTGTTCCACGGGGTCGAGATCTCCGGAGATCATCTCCTCCTTAAGCCGCCAGGCGCTCTCAAATGGCAATATGGTTACACCCTGCAGGCGGCGGGACTGTACTCTACAGTCCTTGTCGGTCACGCCCTATTATTTCCGCTTCCCCCTTCACGCGAAACTTCTCCCCATCTTAAGGAGGTGTTTATTATTCACTCCATGGCTATTTAACGGGGTAACCCCCAGTATCAACTCTCGGGGGTAAGATTGGACGCTCTGGGGGCGGCCCTCGAGTGCCTGGTATTACCGCCAGTCTTCTCAGCCCTCATCACACTGGGGGCAGTCGCCGTCACGGTAGGGCTTAACGGTGTCACCCTAGCACTACGTTCCACGAGGAGTATACTGTCATCAGCTCTCCTGGGCCTCCTCGGCGGGGCCGCGGGGCTAATGGTCTCCCTAGGCGTAAGCGCGGGCTCAGAGGCCAGCAGCGGGATAACGTTCGCGGCGATCCTCCTGTTCATGATGAGCCTCTTCACAACCCTCTCCATCACGTTCTTCACGTTGGAGGCTAACAGGGTCTACAGGGGCTATGTGAGCGTTGAGAAGCACGTCTCATACGTGCTAAAAACCACAGGAAGGCTTCTAAGCGTTGCAACGGGCCTGGGCTTCGCAGTGTTCTTAGCCTCCTCCAGCTGGGCGCCCCTCGGTGAGGGGGTTTTTAACGGGCTCGCACTCGCTGTAGGCGCCAGCTACATGATGGCCCGCACCCTGCTCAACCACGCACAACACCTCCCACGGGTGAGGGGCTACCGGGATAATGGTCTCTCAACCCTCACGAGCCTCCAGGCAACGCTGATATGGAGCGTTATCGCTGCCTCACTACTACTCCTCTTCGTCTCAATACTCATAACCGGAGGGATCGTGACGGACTACACCGGCCTCTTCCTCGCCACGGTAGGGTTCGCCGCGCTAATGACAATCCCCCTAACACTCTACTACATCGGCCACCTAGACAGGTGGAGCCTCGCAAGCATAGGCTTGGAAGCATTCCACGGCGAGCCGAAGGCGAACGAGCCCGTTGAGGAGGGTATGAGGAGCATCCTCACACTAGGCCTGACAGCAGGTGTGATAGCTGGGCTCGCGGCGTTAGTGCTCTACATCGTGTTCACCCCCGATAAGCTCGGGGAGCTGGGCTGGGGCCTGGCAACACTGGCCGCCCTAACACTATTCACATACGGCGGCCTGAGGGAGGTCGAGAGGGTTTCGAGAGGAGGCCTCACGGGGAGAATACTACCCCTAGCGGTATGGGCCGCAAGCCTCAACCTAAGGGAGTGCATGGAGGAGGGTATGAGGTCTAGTAGCCCGTACTGGAGGGCCGCCCTAGAGGGTGTTTCCTCCATGCTATGCGAGGAGGGCCATTTCCTGGGATGCGAGAGGGAGCGTGAGGTGTCCTCTATTGGAGGGAGTAATTAGGGTAGGAGTCCTCGGAGGCACTAGCGCTGGGAAGACGTACCACTTCGGAAGGGACGGGGTTCTCGAGTCCACCCTGAGCTACTGTTTGAGGGGGCGTAGGGCTGAGACAGGGGTTAGTGGTAGGGATAATGTGGTAGCGCTTGTGACAAACGTCAAGGTCGGGAAGGAGGTGCCTGCGAGCACTCTAAGCGTGAACTATATGGGCTTCGACGTCGAGATCTTCGGGCGCAGGACTATAGTCAGGTGGCTCGAATACCCCGGGCAAGACAACGTTGGGGTATGCGTCTTCCTCCACAACCTACTAAGGGCGGGAGGAGGCTCTCTGATAGAGGAGCTTCTCAGGGTTGGGAGGAGGCTCCACAGGGTAGCCCTTAGTGAGGAGGTCAGCAACGACCAGGCCCTCAAAGACTCGATACAGGAGCTGTACGAGATGGAGAAGGGAGGAGGCAAACTACTGGAGATGCAGAACATTGCAAGAGTCCTTTACCCCCCGGAAATAACAGCCCTAACAGAGTACCACCTCAGGAGTATTCTCCGCGAGGCGATAGACCGTGTCTTCGAGCGCGCTCCGAAGAGGATTGTGGGGACAGTCGTTGAGAACATAGTAAACGCCATAATCTACGAGTTCGTCGCCCTACTAGCCGAGAGGCTCCTACAGCTAAGGAGGACAACCATGGAGCAGCTGGCAAGGAGGAGCCTAGTGCTGGAGGCAATAGCTGCACACGCCGTCGCGGCAGCATACCTTGGCGATAGCGAGCTCATAAGGGACGCACTAGAGAGGCTAGCAGGACAGGAGGGTACCAGGAGGTTCGAGGCCTCCAGAGTGCTGCCTGCAGCCCTCAACAGCATGTGCATAGGCCCCGGCTGCTCCGAGGACAGCTACCCCCACGCCCTGATGAGCGTGCTGATGGGGGAGGAGAAGGAGTGGGAGGAGGCCTACAGGCAGGCTGTCTGGAACCTCCTCCACCACCGCCTAATAGTTAGCGGCCCCCTAATTGCGAGCCTCCTACTGGCCCTGGTCGTGGAGAGCGGAATCCTAGTCGTGCTCGCACCCTTCCTCTACAACAGGTTCGCCTTCATCTACACCCTCAAGCACCTCGCAACGAGCACTAACATTGAGGTTCTAGGCGGGGACGAGCTGAGGGACGTGATCAGGACATTATACGACATCCTACAGGACACCCCAATAGACACCGAGAGCAGCCTAGAGTTCTACCTATACCATAGGCTGGAAGAGCTCAGCGCCCTCCTCACTAGGGCGGAAGAGCTTAGGAGGAGGGTTATGAGCTACGCGGGACACGGCCTCGCATACGTCATAGAGAGCCTCTGCCACCTGGAGACGGAGAAGAGGGGGCTGGGGCTGCCTGATAAGCTTAGGGTGTTGAAGCGGTATAGCGGTCACAGGATAAGCGATGAGAGGCTCGAGAGGATCGCCCGGTTTATACTACAGGTCGAATCGCCAGGGCCCGGTCTAAGGACTACTACCGATATCATAGACACCTTGAACATCATACTCATAGGCTACTGGGAGAACATACACAAGGAGCTGAGCATCATGCACAGCTACGTCATAGCAAGGCTCCTCAACCTAGCGGCCAGGCTCCCGGCAAGTGAGACGCAGGGGGAGAAGGGCCTCCTAATTGTAGCCAGCTTCTTCGACGACTACCTCGAGTCCCTCGCACAGCAGATCAAGCAGCAGGGAGGTACGAACCCCCAGGCCCTAGCCGGGTACACGAGGTGCCTCTTAGAGGCGACTAAGCGCTACCTCCTACTGGAGACGCCCACACTAGCCCACTACTACAGGGATCTGGGTAAGTGTGAGTCCATGCTAGAGGGAGTAGACACAAGGAACATACCACTACCCGAGCCGGTTGAGATCCTCCGCTTCAGAGGGCTTGAGGTCACCTCTCCGGAGCTTGACAGGCTGTTCAAGCGAGACTCAAGAGTCCTAGTACCAGGTGGGGCCATGCCTAGAGAGTGCGGCGAGGGAAGGATGTGCAATATCCCTCTAGCGAGCGCGTTCCTAAGCCTCATATACAGGGAGGTAGGTAAGTGATGGATAAGTGCGAGGTCTTCACCATAATCTACATGCCACCAGAGGGCGAGATAAAGTGTAGGGATGAGAGGGTAAAACTCCACTCCTACTTCATAACACCACCACCCGGAGACGCAAAAGAGCTCGCCGCCAGGCTCAGACCCCTCATCGGAGATCTCGTCTGGTGCGTGACCGGTAAGAAGTGATACCCAACCTTTATCACCCTACACAGCCCAACAATCCACAAGTAACGGTTGGTGCCCAGGCATGAGCGAGGACAGGCTTAGGGAGTACGAGGAGAGCCTGAAGAGGCTAGGGGAGCTCAAGATCGGAGACCTCAGGGAGCTATGGATAGAGTATGATAAGCAGACCGACACGCTCTACATCAACTTCGGGAGGGAGGAGCCCGACGAGAGCATAATGGTCGAGGACGACGTCATCGTTAACATTAAGGGGGATAAAGTCGTGGGCATCGTCGTCATGGAGTTCAGCAGGAGGGCAGGACTATAGCTGCGGGGGCAGGAAAGTGGTTAGGAGGCCGAAGAGGGTGAGAATGGTCATCTTCGACATGGACGGAGTTCTAGTCCCAATCCACAGCAGCTGGGCATACATCCACGAAAGACTAGGCGTCCACGATGAGGCGCGGAAGATAATGGAGAAGTTCATCAGGGGGGAGATAGACTATATGAGGTGGATGGAGGAAGACACAGGCCTCTGGGTCAAGGCCACTGGGGGCAAGATAACCGTATGGGATCTCGAGAAGATCCTCTCTGAGGTCAGCGTTAGGGAGGAAGCCGTAGAGGTCGCCAGATGGCTTAGGAGGAGGGGGATCATATTCGGGATAATCAGTGGGGGAATAGACCTTCTGGCGAAGAGGGTCGCCAGGGAGGTAGGTGCTGACTTCTTCCTCGCAAACCAGCTGAGCTACGACAAGAGGGGCCGCCTAGTCCCGGGTGGGAAGCCTGTCGTCGGGGTTAAGAAGCACCTAGCAGTTAAAAGGGTCGCGGGCGAGTACGGGATCCCCCTAGAGAATGTCATGTTCGTGGGAGACAGCGTATGGGATAAGGAGGCAATGGAGATCGTGGGCTACCCCGTAATCTACGGGGACTGCGACCACAGCGAGCTGCTCAGGGTGGCCAAATGCCGTATCCGAGACCTCCGAGAGCTCCCCCACCTCATAGAGCATATTGAGAGGGAGGGGGACTGTGGTAGGTGGTGCATCTCACCCCCTCGAAGGGGCAAGCCTGTCGAGGGGGACACCCACTGACTCTAGATGGGATACTATGATTTTCTTGACTTTCTCGAGATCGGTCTCTAGGAGGAAGGAGTCTCCATAGTCCTGCACGACCCTACTCTTAAGCCTGAAGGCTATCCTTATGGCGGGGATGTTCTCCTTAAACACGTATATCCTGAACTTCCTAATCCCAGCCCTGAGGGCGCAGTAGGCTAGGCTGTATACGAGGAGCTTCCCAAGGCCCCTACCCTGGTAGTCGTCCCTTACAGCTACCGCGGGCTCCCCAGTGTCGGGCCACACGGTCTTGTATAGCTCGCTGCACCCGATGACCTCACCGTCCTTCTCCAGCATAAGGCAGATCAGGGTTTCGTCTCCAAGCATCTTATCGATGATCTCGTCGAAAGTCCTCAACAGCCGGAAGAACCTGTGGTATATTGACTCCATTGAGAGCCTCTCATAGAACTCCTTGATCCTATTCTTATCCGCGGGCTCCGGAGACCTTATCCTAACACTACCGACCCTCGGGTGCTCTATCTCGACCGGGCCGCAGGATATCTTGGTCAACCCTGACACCTTACCCCAAATAGCTCCTCTGCGTTTAGCCGGAATATTTTATTGATATCATCCCATCCCAGGCCTGCCTCCCTCAGGGAGCGCTCAACGGACAATATGTAGGCGGATAGGCTCTCCAGGCCGACTACTGGATAGTCGGAGCCGAAGAGGCCCCTCTCAGGCCCTGCTGAGAGTGCGGCCCTCGCTGCTATAGGGGGTGGGAGGGCGCTCGTGTCTATGTATACGTTTTCATATCTCCTCACGAGTGAGAGGGTCTCCTCTATGAAAACCCCGGGGGCGACTGCACTGTATGATCCTGCGTGTGCTAGGACGACCCTAACCTCCCCGTAGGAGTCGAGGAGGCCTTCAAGCTTGGATGGGTCACCGTATTTGCAATAGGCGGGGAGCTCCCATATCCCTGGGTCGCAGCCCGTGTGGACTACAAGGGGTAGCCCTCTCCTTGAGGCGACTCGGAAGGCCGCCTCCACTGTTGGGTCGTCTAGGTACTTGAAGAATATTGTGGAGATTATCTTGAACCCGGCAAAACCCTTATCCGCTATGATCTCGAGCTCGACCATGAGATCCTCGGGATCCTTACTGAGATCCACGCCAGCGAGGATAACATAGCCTGAACCACGGGGCCTGTGGTGGCAGAGCCTCCCATAACGGTTTAACAGGTCTATTGCGGAGTATATGAGGCTTTCCGGTCTTAGAACCTCTTCGAGGCCGACAATGTATTTTCCCATCCTCTTTACAAGCCTCTCATGCTCTCTAGCGATATGCTGGGTATCAAGTGTGTTTAGGACGACCTCGTAAGCCGGGGGTAGTCCAAGGATAACTGCCGCACCAATACCATGTCCCCTCAAGGCTGAGACGAGATCGTCGGGTGTCATGGGAGGGTTTAGGGGGAGGTGGACGTGTGCATCTACAACGCACTCGGGCAAGTCTAGGCGTACACCCCATATGGTAAAGGGGGGAACACTGGGTATATGCTTAAGCCTCGGGTATCAGACCTTCCTGGTCTCCTGTCTCTAACCCTCCCTCATCAGACTCCTGAACTCCTCTACCGCCCTCTTCACCTCCTCTACGGCGGCGGGGTCTTCCAGCGTTGACAGGTCTCCCACGGGCCTACCCTCGACGAGGGCCAGTATTATTCTCCTCATTATCTTGCCGCTCCTAGTCTTAGGCAGCTTCCTCACGAACAGCACTCTAGCAGGGACGGCTATCGGGCCTATCATGCTCCTAACAGTCTCCTTCAGCTCCTCCTCCAGCTCGGGGCTGGGCTCGTATCCCTCCCTCAACACCACCAGCGCTAGGGGTACCTGGCCCTTGACAGGGTGTGGGGCTCCTACAACTGCTGCCTCGCTCACTGCGGGGTGGGTTAGGAGGGCGTCTTCCAGCTCTATGGTGCCCAGCCTGTGACCCGCCACGTTCATGACCTCATCAGCCCTGCCCAGTAGCCAGAAGTAGCCGTCGGCGTCCCTTACTGCAAAGTCAGCGGGGTAGTATATCCAGACCCCCTTGTCGGGCCTGCTGAACATCGACCAGTAGGTCTTAACATACCTATCCGGGTCTCTCCATATGCCCATGAGCATCCCTGGCCATGGCTCCCTTATCACCAGTAGCCCCTTCTCCCCGGGGCTTGCGGGGCTGCCGTCGTAGCGGAGGACATCCGCTACTATGCCTGGCAGGGGGTATGTGGCGCTGCCCGGCTTTAGGGGGACTAGTGATATTCCTGGTGCTGGGCTTATCATTGCAGCCCCAGTCTCAGTCTGCCACCATGTGTCGACGATGGGTGCCTTCCCGCCCCCGATCTTCTTGTAGTACCACTTCCAGACCTCAGGGTTTATGGGCTCCCCCACGGTGCCCAGGAGCCTCAGGCTTGACAGGTCGTGCTTCTCCACCCACTCGTCACCGTACTTTCTTAGTAACCTTAGGAGTGTTGGGCTTGTGTAGAATGTGGTTACGTCATACTTCTCTACTAGCGCCCATATCCTATCGGGTTTAGGGTAGTCTGGTGCACCTTCATACATTACCTGGGTCATGCCGTGCATTAGGGGGCCATACACTATGTAAGTGTGCCCGGTTATCCAGCCGATGTCTGCGGCGCACCAGAAGACGTCGCCAGGCCTTGGATCCCAGTTCCACTTGAACACGTTGTAAACGTAGGTCATATAGCCCCCGACACTATGCATTACACCCTTCGGCTTCCCCGTAGTCCCGCTAGTGTAGAGTATGAAGAGGACGTCGGTGGCCTTCCTCGGGACTGGCCTCACATAAGCCTTAACCGGTGCCTCCCCTATGAGGTCATGATACCACACATCAAGCCCTTCATGCCAGGGGACGTCGACCCCTGCCCTCCTCACTACTATAACCTTCTCAACAGTAACGCCCCTATCCCTAGCGAGGCGGATAGCCTTGTCGGCCTCCTCCTTGAGCCTGATAACACGCCCCCTCCGGTAGAAGCCGTCAACGGTTATGAGAACCTTGGCCTTAGCATCGACAATCCTATCCGCGAGCGCCTGGGGGCTGAAGCCGGAGAAGACTACGCTATGGATCACTCCCAGCCTGGTTAGTGCGAGCATTGATATTGGGAGCTCAGGTATCATCGGCAGGTATAGGGTAGCGGTATCGCCCGGTTTGAGGCCGGTCAGCTCCCGGAAGGCCCAGGCTAGACGGTTCACCTCCCAGTATAGCTCCCTATACGAGAGAGTCCTAGTATCCCCCGGCTCGCCCTCCCAGTAGTAGGCTACCTTGTTGGCGACATCTGTGTTGATCCACCTGTCCAAAGCGTTGATGTTAATGTTCGTCTCGGCCCCCACAAACCACCTGTAGAAGGGCGCATTGCTCCTGTCGAGCACAGTATCCCACGTCTTAAGCCAGACTAGATCCCTCGCCCTCTCATCCCAGAAACGCTCTATATCCTCAATACTCCTACGATAATAGTCGAGATAAGCCGCCCTCTCAGGAGCGTAGACCTCCTTGAATGGGAGTGCCTCGGGTTCGCTAGACAGAGGAGATCACCCCACCCCCACACTATTATATATGTAGAGCAACGGATTATCTTACCCTTAACCAACACATATGTATATATTAGAACACCGCAGAACGCCCGTGCTTGAGCCCCAGAACCGGGTTAAATCCTATCTACATGTATATTCCCGGAGGCACGCTCTTATACCCGGCAAACCAATGATAGAATTGAAGAGGTGGAGATCTTGGAGCCTCCTAGACCTATGACTCGGGACGCTTTAATGTCAGCCTTCGGCGGCGAGTCAATGGCTGCCATGAGGTATCTCATCTTCGCCGAGATCGCCGAGAGAGAAGGGTTCCCCAACGTGGCAAGACTCTTCAAGGCTATAGCCTATGCCGAGCAAGTCCACGCCCGCAACCACTACAGGAGGCTATCCGCCCTCAAGGAGGACGCGAAAGTCGTAGCTGGTGCGACCTTCGGCCCCGGGAACACCTCTAAGAACCTGGAGCTGGCCATGATGGGGGAGAAGTTTGAGATCGAGGAGATGTACCCCATATACATTGAGATCGCAAGGGCCCAGGGTAACAAGGCAGCGGAGATAAGCTTCCGCTACGCACTAGAGGCGGAGAAGATCCACTACGAGCTGTTCAAGCAGGCCAAGGAATACGTTGACAGGGGAGAAGACTGGCCCCTCGACGGATACATATGGGTCTGCCCCGTATGTGGCCACACCTACGTAGGAAAAGAGCCCCCGCCCAAGTGCCCCGTGTGTGGAGTACTAGGGAAGGACTATGTTAGGTTCTAACACGGATTTTATCCTTTTTATTCATTCATTCTTAGGGTTCGAAGGTGCAGTCAGCTTGTGTATGGCTAATAACCTTTATGAGTAAGGGGTTGATGGTTTGACCGCTCCCTGTAACGACTGAAGCCTTCCCGGCTATGTAGCCTTCAATGTTAACACACTGCCCCAGCGGTAGATCTCCGCTTACAGGGTATAGGACTACCCTCTTTGTAGTGTTATAGGGGTCGTTCTCAAGGTCTGTAGCGTTGCCCAGGTAGGCGTCGTACACGTCTACTGTCCCGTTGCTCGAGTTAGCTGTGAACTTGTTGAAGATGTATAGCTTGAGTGTGACGTTCTCCCCCATGTGATCCTCTGGTGCGCTTGCTACCTGGTGGAAGTCCTCATTGTTCCACGTCATACTCCTTTGCTTCCCAGCGCTGATACTCCCTTCAATGTTAACGTCTATGATGCCCTTCTGGTCGAGGTAGTATCCGGCCGCTGCTACTAGAAGGAGTAGCAGGAGGGCCCATGCGAGTTTTCCCATTACCACATTCTCCAAGACACTATATGTCCCAGTTAGTCCTGGGCCAGGCGGCGTATATATGGGGGTAGTTATTACGGCATACGGCCTTTTAGGAGGTAGACTATATTGCCGCTGTAGGAAAGAGGGTGGGGCCTGCTGTTCTGGGAGGGTTTACTGGTTGCCTAGCACCTCAGCTAGGTCGGCCTCCTTTATGAACCCTATGAGGGCGTCTGTGTACTCTGTTGTCTTCACCGGCTCTACTCCGGGCATGTGTCTTGCTAGGTCGTAGGTCACTATCTTGTTGGCTATGGCCTTCTTTATGGCGTACTCGACTAGGGGCCTTACCTCCCTCCACCCCATGAAGTCAGCGACTAGTAGGACTCCGCTTAGGATCTCCGCGGTGGGGTTGATCACGTTCTTGCCTGCGTACTTCGGGGCGGTGCCGTGGACTGGCTCTCCCACAGCTATAAGGTCTCCCATGTTCATGCCGGCGGCCATCCCTATTCCTCCTACTAGGGCGTTTGCCTCGTCGCTGATGTAGTCTCCGTTCAGGTTTGGCGTCACTATTATCTCATAGTCCCATGGCCTCGTGATTATCTGCTGGAGCATGTTGTCGGCGATCCTGTCGTTCACTAGTATCTTGCCATCGGGTATCTGTCCGTTGTACTTCTCCCAGAGCTCGTCCTCTGTTATAACGTACTCTCTGAACTCCTCTAGGGCGACCTCGTATGCCCACTTCCTGAAGGCCCCCTCGGTGTACTTCATTATGTTGCCCTTATGCATTATCGTGACCCTCTTGTTGCCGTGGGAGATCGCCCACTCCATGGCCCTCCTCATGTGCCTCTTCGTCTTGAACTCGCTGATCGGCTTGATCCCTATGCCGCTGTCCTTGGGGAGCTCTATGCCGAACTCCTTCTTTAGGAACTCCAGGATCTTGAGGGCCTCCTGGCTGCCAGCGGGCCACTCTATGCCTGCGTACACGTCCTCCGTGTTCTCCCTGAATATTACGAAGTTCACCTTGTCAGCATACTTGTGTGGGGCGGGCTGGCCGTAGTAGCGGACTGGTCTAATGTTACTGTAGAGGTCGAGGAGCATCCTGAGGGCGACGTTGAGGCTCCTATAACCGCTGCCTACAGGCGTCGTTAGGGGGCCCTTCAGGCCGAGCCTTGTCATCCTTATTGCCTCCACGGTCGCCTCCGGTAGGAGCTTACCACACTCTCTAACAGCCTTCTCACCGGCCGCCATCTCCCACCACACGATCTTCCTCTTACCCTGGTAGAGCTTCTCTATGGCCGCGTTTAGGACTTTCCTCGCGCTAGCCATGATCTCGGGGCCGATCCCGTCTCCCTCTATGAACACTACAACGGGGTTGTCCGGGACTATGAGCCTCCCATTCTCTATGCGCGCGAGCTGGCCCTCAGCCGGGGGCTTTAGCTCGTCTACCGAGCAGGGTATTCCGGGCATAATGTCCACCTCTTATATGAACTTTAAGTCCGGTTTCAGCGGGGCGGTATTAGGAGTTTATTGTGTTGTGGTCTAGGAGGCATATACAGGGCATTATGGGGCAAATGTTAGGCTTTGGCGAAGACATACAGTGCCGCTATGAGCGCCGACACTATGAGTGCAGCACTGGCAAGGGACTCGCCTATAAGGGCTACCACGGCCTTCTTATAGTCGTAGTACACGTTTGCTCCAGCCTTAATGTACATGTTCTCAAGCCTCTCAACTATGACCTGCTTATCCGGGGCAATACTGGAGGAGACGTTCTCTTCGTAAGAGAAGGTTGCCACCCTAGTCCTCTCAATCAGTGCGCCCGTGCCTGGGTCATACTTTAGGCTGTC
>WAOT01000026.1 GCA_015521115.1 Desulfurococcales archaeon | reverse complement strand
GGGTTGGTAGGCCATAGTGCAGGGCCGTAGCGGTGCCCCCAGGGCGCCTCCGCCGCTCTGCCTGGCTGAGCTACGGGCCCACGCCCCCATTCGATAGGGGTAAGTGTTCTGAGGGCTTAAATGGGATTCGCCCCGTGGATTTCCTGGGGGTGGTCGTCTGCCCATGTAGTGCCCAATTTAACCCTGGCCTCCACAGGAGAATAGACGCGGTGGGCTGGGGCGGGTGGATGGAAACCCTCCTGGCAAGGAACCCGGGTCAGGAGCCCCACTCATCGGGGCTGTGATGACAAGGCCCGCATTCGACACTCCGCCCCGCCCCCACTCTCATAATCTTAGAGCCCCGGGGCTTAGACGTAATAATCTGGGCGTTGACGGGTCATTAACCCGGGCAGCCGGTGTTGGCGGGATGGAATGGTTCGAGGGAGAGACGTTCAGGGCGGATGCAGCAGTCCTCGTGCTCCTATGGGGTGAGCCCCCCCGAGTCCTACTAGTTAGGAAGAACTGCAGCGTTGGATCCTATTGGAGCTGTGATGCCGCCCTCCCCGGGGGTAGAATGCGGGAGGGGGAGACTCCGGAGGAGGCGGCGTTGAGGGAGGCATGGGAGGAGGCCTGGGTTCACCCGGCAATGGTCAGGGTCACAGGCTTCCTCCCCGTATCTAGGACTAGGCTTAGGAACATAACAGTAGTCCCCGTGCTGGCCGAGCCCCGTGGCCCCCTCTGTCCTAGGCCGAACAGCCTAGAGGTTGACCAGGTCTTCTGGCTCCCCCTAAGCATTGTCGAGAGGAGGCCGGAGGAGATAGTGCATCCAGCCCGTGGTATAAGGGTGAAGGGGTACAGGCTTGTGGGCGGGGCTGTATTGTGGGGTGTGACCTATAGGATCTTGAGGACTCTAAAGGAGGTGTTAGTTAGACATTGACCCCAATGCTGCGTAGGCGTTCAATGTAGTCCTTGAGGGCCTTAACATTCCACTCGTGAACGCTCTTCCTCCTCTTATCAACGTATATTCCCAGCTTCTTAGCCTTCTCAGGCGTTAGCCCCGCAACCTTGAGCTCGCCTATGCTGAACCCTCTCCCCCTCCTAGTGCCGGGCTCCACGGGGCCCTGCTTGACAAGCTTAGGCTTCTTCACTATCGGGACTGGCGGCTCGGGTAGTTTCACCTTCTTCCCCTCTCCAGCCATGCCTCATGCCACCCCAACGTTGTGGTGTCAGTCCTCCGGTTTAAAGGTGATGTCCCTGTAGGCACTATACAACGGCCTCACAACACCCGCCCCCTCAAGGATCTCGCAGAGCTTACACAGCCTCCTCCCCCTGCTCGTCGGCTCGCCGCAGCGCTCGCACCTACCTAAGCCGTCGGTCTCTAACTCTCTAGCGGCGGGCTCTAAGAGAGTGTCTAGGGTCTCGAGTATACGCATGAGCGTCCCGGGGCTCTTCCTCTCCACCCTGTAGAGCGCCTCCCTCACCCTCGCCCTCAGGGTTGGAGCGTAGTTTATGAACATGCACTCCGTCTCCTGCATTGGGAAGCCTAGGAGGTACGCGTAGGTCGCGGTCTCCCACTCGTACACCTTGCGGAGGGGCTTGGCCCTGGGGATCACGAGTTTGCTGGCAGGTGGGGCGGCGGGGTGGAGTCTTAGGAGCCCGACAATGTCGCCCCTGAGGAGGTTGACTACTGCGGTCTGAACCTCGTCGTCGAGGTTATGTGCTGTAACCGTCTTATGGGCTCCAAACATGCGGGCGTAGTAGTTTAGTATCCTCCTCCTGCTTATACCGCAGTAGGTGCAGGGGGATATCCTGTACCCCCTCCTCCACGCCCTAACGACGAGCTCGGTCAGGCTGTGCCCGGTGTATTCCCTTATACTTGTTACGACGACATCGACGCCGTAGTCCTTAGCCACCTCCCTGAGCCTCGCAATATCCTCCTCCCTATTATATCCCGGTATCCCCTCAACGATAGATACAGCAACGATCTTATCCGTACTATGGATCTCGGTGAGGACATCGAGCAGCACGTAACTATCCTTACCACCGCTAAGGCCGAGGAGGAGCGTGTCACCCGGCCCGAAGAGCCCCCACCTCTTGATCTCCTCCCTAGCCCTCCTCTTGACGTCCTCCACAAAGCACTCCTTACAGAGCCGCCTACCAGAATGTGCCTGGTAGACCACCGCCTTCCTTACACCACACACGTCACATAGAACCGTCATACTCTGCCCACTCCCAAGCCACCCCTCACAACCCTATAACGGTTAAAAGCCTAACATAAGGCACCTCCAAGGCAAGGGTGCATGGGGAATGGGCGGAAAACACGGCAAGTACGTCTACGTGAAACTACCAGACGGCTGGTACATTAAAGTGAGAGTGTTCAAGGGCAGACTAGGGGAGAAGGAGGACTACTCGAACCTGGAGCCGGAGGCAGTAATCCCTGTGGGCCCCAAGGTTAAGGAGCCACCTTTCACGTTCAAGGTAGTCGATATAGAGGAGTTCCCAGAGGAGGTACGCAAGAAAATATATCAATTCTCATAAGACACCATAAAATAATCGAGCCCCTCCCTCGCCCGGGGGCCTCCTAAGGAGGGAAAGAGGGTTGCCGCAAGCGGGGGGCGATGAACGCCTGGAGGACAACAATATTGAGCTAACGGTTGTCGTGCCAACATACAATGAGGCTGAGAATATAGGGGCACTGATAGACAGGCTAATCGAGATCCTAGACCGAGAGGGCCCCCAGACCTATGAGGTTCTGGTAGTGGACGACAACAGCCCGGATGGGACGTGCCTCATAGTTAGAGAGAAGGCCATGGAGTACCCCGGGAAGGTGAGGTGTCTCCTAAGGAGGAGGGGGAGGGGCCTAGCGACAGCGATCATGAGGGGCATATACTGGGCGAGGGGGCGGTATGTCGTAGTTATGGACGCAGACTTCCAGCACCCACCAGAGATTGTCCCCAAACTCTATTGGAAAGCGGTCAGCACTGGAGCGGATATCGTTGTAGCAAGCCGTTACAGGCCCGGGGGAGGGGTTGAGGGATGGAGTAGGATGAGGAAGCTGATGAGCAAGACCGCCAACCTAATAGCTAGAATCCTAGTACCAAATACACGCAAGGTCACAGACCCCATGTCCGGCTTCTTCCTAGTGCGTAAGGATATCGTGAACCTCTCCGACCTCAGGCCGAGAGGATATAAGATCTTGATGGAGATAATCGCTAAAGCGTACAGTGCTCGTATCGAGGAGGTAGCCTATACCTTCAGGAACAGGGCAGGAGGTAAGAGCAAGCTGGGCCTCAAGACTATCGTAGACTTCCTCCTACACGCCCTAAGCCTCTCCCCACTGGTCAAATTCTCCCTCGTAGGCCTCCTCGGCGCCCTGATCAACCTGGGGGTAATGAGCGGGGTTCTCATGACAGGTGCCCCTCTAGACGTTGCAAGCATACTGGGCATCGAGACGGGCCTCCTATTCAACTTCTTCCTCCACGAGGCGTGGACTTTCCAGACAAAGATGAAGGGCGGGTGGAAGTCTAGGCTCATAGGATACCACCTAGCCAGTAGTGGTGGAATGATCACGAACTACCTGGTAATGAAGGGCCTCACACTAGCGGGAATAGCCACAGCCCTAACAGGGCAGGCAGCAGGAATAATAGCAGGTTTCGGGGTAAACTATGCACTATCCCAGAGCAAAGTGTGGGGGGTAGATGTTATTGAGAGGATCAAAGCTGGAGAGATACGAAAAACTGGTCGAACAGATAAGGAGATGCACTAAATGCAGGCTCCACGCAACACGCAAGAACCCAGTCCCCGGCGAGGGAAGCCTTGAAGCGGAAGTAATGTTCGTGGGAGAGGCCCCCGGGCGCCGGGAGGACGAGCTGGGACGCCCCTTCGTCGGGATGGCCGGAAACCTCCTAACAGCCCTCCTACGAGAGATAGGCCTCTCCCGCGAGGAGGTCTACATAACGAACATCGTAAAGTGTAGGCCGCCAGGGAATAGGGATCCCCGTGACGACGAAATAGCGGCCTGCCTCCCCTACCTTATAGAGCAGATCAAGATCATAGGGCCAAAAATACTGGTCACCCTGGGCAGGCACGCGGGGAGAACCATTTACGGTCTCGCGGGGCTTAAGTGGCCCGGCATGTCCAAGGCGCATGGTGCCGCTGTCAGGGCTACGGTGGCCGGTGTTAGCTTAACAATATTCTCCACCTACCACCCGGCAGCAGCGTTGTACAATAAGGGCCTCAGAACAGTGCTTCAGGAAGACTTCAGGAGGCTCAAATCTCTCCTCAGCGGGGAGGGGAGGGGTAGAACACTATTCGACTACTTCTAGCTACGGAGGATGCCGAGCTTAGTATAATGCGCTCCTCAGCGCCCTCTGGTATAGGATAGAAACTATCGCGTATGCAATGGCAAATCCCAGAAGGCCTGCCAGGACAGCCTCCAACCCGCCGGAAGGCATGTTATGAGTTGGAACCGGGATCTCGACCGTCTGCTCGCCAGTCATCTGGTGCGTGCCGCTGTTGGCTATGATGAGGTACAGGTACCATATGAGGGTACTAGATAGCCCCGATCTCGCTATGTTAACAGCAGTCTCATACTGTCCCTTCTCCCATAGGTAGTACGCGTAGTCCATGTATGCGGGGGCAAGGCCCGGTGGGAGGCCCCTCCAGAGTAGGCTCTCCGCCTCGTAGTTGTATAGTTTAGTGATCTCGTCTAAGTAACCCTTGTATATCATCTCCCTATCACTCTGGTTTGAGATCACAACGGAGAATATGTTGTTCATACTCTGCGATAGGGCCTCCCTGTAGAAGCCGAGTGCGGCGATATAGTTGCCTTTGGCTATGTAGGAGTCTCCCTTAGCTATGGTGGCCTCCAATGTTTCAATGGCCCGTTCAAGGAGGGCCACGTCTACCTCATTCTTGTACATGTCGATCATGTACCTTGCTATTGATATGCTATAATCGGATGCTATGTGGGCGTAATCTCCTGCATATGATGCGAGGGACTTAACCTGGCCCTTAGAGAGGTACGGCTCTAAGCCTTTAACTGAGAGTGCACTCCAAAGCCACGATTTAATACTGTATATCCTTGCCTTAGCGTACGCTAGGCTCGATATAGCCCCTAGAGGTGAGACGCTAGCAAGCTTATCGATCTGGTTCAGCTCGGCCTCAGCACTTGCGATCCTAGCATAGGCTATCCCTAAGAACTCGATATAATACGCCGAGCCCTCCTGGGGGAGCATGCTGAGGTTCTCTTCAAGCATAGTGAGGTTCTCGAGGAGGGAGTCCGCCTCCCGGGAGATCTTATCAAGGAGCCCCTCCTGAACCCCCTGAGGTGCTAGGTAGGAGACTAGGTATTCTAGGTAGAAGGCGTTGTATAGGGCGTAGAAAGCCCTACTAGCACTAATATAGGGGTGGCTCTGCTCGGTAGCGTTACTCTCGTTAACCGCCTCCAACACAGTACTATAGAGACTACTAGCGTTACCACCTAGAGACGTAGCGTTTATAGTGGAGAGCACCTTGAGGGCCTCACCCCTCATGTACCTGCTAGCGTTTATCATAGTAGTGTTAAACTCCTTTGGCATAGGTATTTTGAAGAGGCTGGTGTTCGACTTGAGGCCGCTCAACACCTCTATAACACTAAACGGCCCAGGGATGCTATAGTATGTGGTGTTACACCCGAGGATAACAGCCCGATAGTTTGCAAGCGGGTACAAGAATATCCGCCCCCCGCTGGCCGCAGCGGAGCACTTACTTTGAACACCCCCTATCGCACTGTACAGGCCCGTCGGCGAGATTGCACCGGTCATCGTAACATTATCCGAGAAAGTCCTGAGTAAGGGGCTCCTCGTGAGGGCTAAGTAAATGCTCGTTGCTGCGGCCGCGCTAGCACTCGGGCCTGCAATGCTACTGGTGTTCTCGAATACGAATCGGTAGTCGAACATCCTCCAGTCATAGCCTGCGAGAAGAGCTCCTATAGCTGCTGCTTGCATCAGACTGTATCTTGTCGTATCATCCACGCTCCCCCCCGCCTCTACTTCAACCTGGCCAGAACCTCCCGGGGTTATCTCGACGTCAACCTTTATCAGGATCCCTGTGAGGTCTGGTTCCTGGACGGCTGGGACTGTTATCGTGTAATTGTAGGGGCTACCCTTCTCGGCATGTGAAGGGGTGACTTGAGGGGATAGGGAAGCAATAAATATTAAAGCTACCAGTACAATTGTCACGCTCCTGAGCGCCAAATCTCACACCCTACTACATGCCACCGAGTTTGAGCGGCCCCTATGCTTAGATGCGCGGAGCGGGGCGCTATTTTATATTGTGCGGGTATAAACCTCCTAAAGATCTCGGTGTGCGGTGGTGGCGAAGAAAAAGAAGAAGGAGGCGGGAGAGGAGAAGGGCAGCGGTAAGGAGCTCAAAATCATAACAGTGCAAGTGATAAGGCCGGAAAAGGTTATGGAGAACGACCGGCAAATGTCCCTGCTCTACTTAATCGATAAGCTAGGCCCCATACATGAAAAGACGCTACACCACATCATATCGATGCTGAAAGAGGAGTACAACGTAGACCTAGGCTACCAGATAAGGAAGATCGGCAAGATACCCTACAGCCCCGACCTGAAGAGCGACATAGTCGCCCTATTATACGTGGGGTTCATAGAGAGGGAGCCAAACATTTACAGGAGGCTTAGAACCACTGCCAGGGGGAAGGACGCCCTAGAGCAGAGGAAGCCACCCGCAATGCTCGTAGACGTCCTAGAGAGGAACTATGAGCCCATTAAGAATAAAGCAAGCATGCTAGACAGTGTTGAGGACGCAGAGATAAGGAGGCTTAGAAGGAGCCTAGAGTCCAGGAGGAAAAGGCCCTTCATATAGGGGGCACTGGGGAGGACTTTGAGGGCCCCAGTTTGCAGGGCCTCCAACCCATCCTCGAACGCGTTTTAGCCTCCCGAAAGCTCATACTAATCTACGGCCCAGCAGCCACAGGTAAGACCCACCTAGCCTACAACCTTTACAAGTCGATGAAACAGAAGGGGCACCGGAGCCTCCTAATAGCAACGGAACCCGGCACAATAACCTTCCTAGTAAACATAGGCGAGGAAGACTACCAGAGGGCCCTAACAATTGACGAGCTCGCCACAATAGCAACAAGGGGCGCTCTCCAAGGTTACATGTTGTTCATTGACAGCGTGAACTGGCACTACAGGGAGAACCCCACAATGGATAACGCTAGGATCCTAGCATACACCGTGTCACTAGCCTCAAGGGTCGGCGGCCTCGTAACAGCACAGGTCTCCGGAGGGGACGCGAGGCCCAGCGGCGCCCGCTTCATAACCCCCTGGGCCCATATGGTTATAGAGACCTCCAAGGTGAGGGAGAACCTCTTCCAGGCTAGCGTTAAAAGGCCTATAACAAGGCTAGCCCTCTTCAAGGTCAGGGGGGCAAGAGTGCAATGGTTGTAGGGGGCACATACCATCTAGTACACAGCACCCTGAACCTGCTACTACTCATTATCCCCGCCATGGTTGCAAATGGAACCCCCGTCGTAGTGGGAAAACTAGTCAGAAGGCCCCACCCGATAGACAACGGTAAGACCTTTTGGGACGGCCGCAGGATACTCGGGGATGGAAAAACATGGGAGGGGCTCATCGGGGGAGTACTCGCCGGGCTCATCATTGGAGCCATCCTTGGAGTAGCACTCTCGAACTTACCATTCTGGCTCGAGACGGGGTTCTGGGCATCGCTAGGTGCTATGATAGGCGACCTCGCAGGCTCATTCGCGAAGAGGAGAATGGGACTGAGCAGGGGAGACCCAGCCCCGCTCCTAGACCAGCTAGACTTCTATGTTGGGGCCCTCATCTTCCTCTACCTAGCGGGGGCCAAGGTGGAGATTGTACCGGCAATAATCTTAGCCCCACTAGTATACGCTCTCCACAGGCTTACGAACATGCTTGCATACCGCTTCGGCATAAAGAGAGAGCCACACTAGGTGCGGCCCCCTACGGATACGACCGCACTCTTCATTTAACACTCCTCAGTAAAGCCCACCACACCCCATCGGGGGCCGCCGCGACGATCCAATAGTAAGGCGGGGTTATAATGAGTGCACTCCCCTGGAAGCGAGAGGAGATCTTGACGGCCCTCTAGCGGGTGCCCCCCGGGACTGGGTTATTAGGAGTCTAGCCGCTCTCCCTCGGCCGCCTGAAGGGCCTTAATGCTGAGCTCCTCTATCTTATCATGTACTTCCCCTAGGAGGCCTATCTTCTCGGCCCGCGCATACGCTATCTCAATCATGTGGTAGGCCTCCTTCAGATGCATCTTATCCACGGTTGAGGGGTAGTTTTTACCTGCGAGCCTGAGACCGTAGATTGCCCTGTAGAGGGGAGCTAGGATCTTGGCTTTCTCCTTAGGAGTCATCTTAGACCATGAGCTCGTGCACTGTGCTAGTAGTAGGAGGTCGATGAGGCTCTGTAGCAGGAGTAGGCTGGAGAGGTCTTCGTCATGTGTGTCCTCAGCGAGTGCCTCAAGCCTAACTATTCTTATGACGCTCTCGGGATCTTCGCAGAACTTTCTTCTTTCACTTAGGAGAACCTCTCGTAGGTCGTCATCTATCATCTCCAGATGTGCTGCTAGCCTTTCCTCAGACTCTTCCAGACTGTCAGTCCAGTATAGCTCTTCTATTAGCTTGTTGAAGGCGTCATGTATGGGAGAGGCCACTATGCGTGCACCCTCCTCATTGTAGAGGTAACAGGCCTTTTATCCGCTAGTTTATGAGTCTGCCACTCATAGAGGGTTTATAGTGCCCGATACGCCTAAAGAGTTGAACATGGAACCGTCTGGGAGCGTGATCACCGATGAGCGAGGAGAGGTATACCGATGAGATACTCTGTGGAGACGTCATGAGGACACCTGTCGTGACAGCGGAGGTCATGGAGCCCATCTCAGAGATCGCCCGGAAGATGAAGGAGGAGAAGGTTGGTAGTGTTGTGATAGTTGATAAGGACATGAACCTTCTCGGCATAATAACCAAGACAGACATAGTATACCAGGTAGTGGCTGAGGGCCGTAACCCCGACGGGGTGCGGGCCGTAGACATCATGACAAGGCAGCCCTACTACGTTTATAAGGACACACCGCTACGCGAGGCCGCTGAGCTCATGGGCTACTATGGTATAGGGCATCTCCCCGTATTAGACAGGGAGACAAGTAAGGTAGTGGGGATGATCTCCAAGACGGACATCATATCGATAGCACCCGACTACATAGCCGTGGCCTACGCATACCTAAGGAGCCGCGAGTAACGCTGCAGGAAACATCCAAGCTCTTAAAATAGGCAAAACCACACCGCCACCACCGGGTGCGATAGGATGTTCGAGGAGGTCACCCTAAGGCCAGCTAGCGAGGTTATGAGGGAGTCAGCCCCAGTACTTGACAAGGATCTACCACTATCCACAGTCATCGAGAGGATAGAGAAGTACAAGACAGACAGAGCAATACTCACAGAGGATAAACGGCTAAGAGGGATACTAACATTCCGGGACGTCATCTTCAAGCTAGGTACTGTTAGGACAAAACAGGCGACCCCAAGTGGTATGCACGCATCAAGCTTCATGAGCGAGCCAGTAATGCATGTACCATCAAGTGAGCCCCTAATGCAGGCCCTAAGAATAATGGACGAGCTGGGCGTAACTAGTGTGCCTGTGACAGAGGGTGAGAAGCCCGTCGGAATAGTGTCAAGATGGGAGCTAGCAGATATCATTAAAGATCTTCCAGCCGCTGCCGACGTTACTGTTAGAGACATTATGAGGTCGTTCCCCGTGAGCGTCAACCTCCAGACTAGGATACTCCACGTCAGACAGCTACTCCTCCAGCACAATCTGAGCGTAGTACCAGTCATGGATGAAGGGGAGTTCATAGGTGTTATTGGGATAGATGAGGTGTTTGAGATCTTCATGAAATACTACGAGCTCTCAAGAGGAGAGCCCAAGAGGGTCACACCACTGAAGTATGTGATAGTGTCCAGCGCCATAAGGCTGAGGCCGCCGAAGGTTGAGCCCGACTCGAGCGCAGCTGAGGCCGCAGACAAGATGGCCTCATACCGTTACAGGGCGGTTATAGTGGTCGACAACGGCCTCCCCGTCGGATATGTGACTGGGCTCGAGCTAGCCAAACTACTCCTCAAAGGCGTCTAACCCCACCCCTCCTTTGGGTGTCACTATATTGGCTGAGAGGAGACAGAAATCCTTCATAGTCGATACAATGCTAGGGGACGTGGCCAAGTGGCTCAGGCTCCTGGGCTACGACACGCTGTACTCTAGGACGTATACTGACAACCAGATTCTAGAGATAGCGAGGAGAACGGGCAGGATTATCGTTACAAGAGACCGTAATCTCTACTGGAGGGCCCGGAGGAGGGGTCTCAGGGCGATACTAGTAACGGGGGACACTTTAGTAGAGAGGCTCGCCGAGGTAGCCTATTACGCCGGAATACGGCTCAAACCAGACCCTGCGAGGAGTAGGTGTCCAGAGTGCAATGCCCCCCTAAAGCAGGTTAGTAAGGAGATGGTGAAAGATAGGGTACCCCCGAAAAGTTATGAGGCATATGACAAGTTCTACGTCTGCCCCAGATGCGGTAGAGTATATTGGGAGGGCGGACACTGGAAAAATATTAGGAGGATAGCAGCGGAGGCTGAGGAAGTTGCCAGGAGAATACGAGAGGAGAGGAGAAGATTTAGAGAAGCCGGTAGACCCCGAAGAGCTGACAGAGGAGGAGGGGACAACTCTAGTCAGACTAGCTAGGAAGAGCGTAGAGTACTTCTTCAAAAACAGGAGCATAATGCCCCTCCCAGACAACCTACCACCCCGCCTCCTAAGGCCTGGGGCAGCATTCGTCACCATAGAGAAGCTAGTCGACGGAGAGAGGAGCCTGAGAGGCTGCATCGGCGTTATCCGGCCCATAGATAAGCTGGCAAAAGTAGTGGTAGAGGTGGCACTGGAGAGCGCCTTCAACGACCCCCGCTTCCCCCCACTAAGGGAGGAGGAGCTAGACAGCGTCATCTTCGAGGTCTCCGTCCTCTCGGACATGGAGTATATCGGTGACAGCCCGCAGGAGCGGGTCTCGAACGTGGTCATAGGAAGGGACGGCCTCCTAGTCGTAGACACCCTCACAGGCAGACAGGGCCTCCTGCTCCCGGAGGTTCCCATAGACTATATGTGGGATGTTGAGACCTTCCTCTCCCAGACATGCGTTAAGGCGGGCCTCTACCCATCCTGCTGGAAGAGTAAGACTGTAAAAGTCTACAGGTTCAGGGCCAGGGTCTGGTGGGAGAAGAGCCCCCGAGGGCCCATCGAGGAGAGGAATTTAAGGGAGGAATACCTCCGGAAACTCCGGGAGACTAAACCGCTGAAGTAGACATAAAGTCGAGCGGAGGGTGGCAGAGGATGCCCCTAATATCCAAGATGAAGGAGTACGTAGCCGCATGGAGGAGGATACTCATCCTGTCTAGGAGACCGGATGAGGAAGAGTTCTATCTACTCGCAAAACTCAACCTGCTAGGCTTCACCCTAGTTGGCGGGATAGCCTACATAATACACCTAACATATGTTCTAATCACGGCACCCTGACCGGGTCTTGACACTCGAGTTAAAGGTGAGGTAAGGTGTCAGCAAAAGAGTACCCCTCAAGGTTCTATGCAATCTACGTAACCGGGACGATGGAGGAGAAGATAGCCCTGATAATAGCCTCGAGAGCACAGTACATGGATCTCGACATAAGGAGCATAGTCGTCCCTGTAGACTTAAAAGGCTATATCGTACTTGAGGTAGGCAACCCAGCCCACCTCTACGACGCGATCAAAGGAGTCCGACACATCAAGAGGAGAAGGCCTCTGCACATGAAGAAAGAGGACGTTCTAAAACTAGCAGCCCCGGTTGTAGAGATCCCGGAGATAAGCCCCGGCCAGGTTGTGAGGATAATTGCAGGGCCCTTCAGGGGTATGCGTGGAAGGGTAGTTAGCGTCAGCGAGTCCCGTGGAGAGGTCGACCTAGTCCTCTTAGAGTCGGACATAGACATGATAGTTACCGTGCCGATTGAACAGGTCAAGCCTGAAGAGGCCCAATAATATATACCAATAGACTATGAATTATTGGGAAGATAATAGAAAAATTTCATTATATAATTATATAGACCATTAAAAATCAGCATTCGCTAATTTCCATATTCACGAAAGCATACGCGTTATCAGGTTTTGAAACATTCGTGAGTACTTCGACAATATAGGGGCCTGTTATGTCAGGGCTAAACTGTGTTTGGGCTTCTCGTCTAGATACTCCGAAGCTGCTAATCTCAAGTTTTATGTCATGCTCCATACTGACAGTATTATATAATTTATTAATTAATCTAATAGTAATATTAAATTCGCCTATACAGTGGAGAGCGAAACAGTCATATCTTCCTTCTAGTGGAGTTATCTTAATGTTTACAATTTTATCTCTATGTAATAGTATTGCCGGTGATGTATAGTGAACGGTTGTACCATTCCGGTTCCAAGTGACCTTTATCCGCTTATCAATTATCTTTCTGCAATTAGTCATAGGTAATCACCTGAATCTTGAGCCGCTCAATTTTATATATTAGTCCGATATCAGAGTAATAAAGATTTTCCTTAATTTTATAGAATATTATTTTTATTTTGTTATATATAATACTGTTTCTACTCTGACGTCCTGGCCTATGACTTTCCTCCACTCCCATCCCACTACTACAATGCTAGCGATACCAATGAGGGCCGCCTTTGACTTTTCTATTAAGCTCCTCATGATCCTGAGCGTGAGTCCGGTGTGGACTATGTCGTCGACGATTAGAACCCTGTCACCCTCCTCTAGGAGGTTCCTCCTGAGGTAGAATGTCCTCTTAATGTTCGGGGGGACGACCAGGTGCTCTTCCACGTATTCGGCCAGCGGGTTCTCCTTCCTCCTCCTAGCGACGGCTAGGTCAGCGTTTAGTATTGAGGCTATGAGTGACGCAAGGCCTATGCCGCTGGTTTCGGGTACTAGGACTTTAGATATGTTGTCTCCCTCGTACCGTGATGACAGCTCGAATGCGAGGGCGTTGAGCATGTCTATATCGCTCAGTATGGGTGCAAGGTCTATGTAGCCCCTCATGCTCTCGATGTGAGCCCTTATAATGTCCTCGATGCTTAACACGTGTTGGATGCCTGAGAGGATCTTCTCAGTCTGCTCCGGCCCCGGGATGACCTTCCCAGAGACGTAGCGGGCGAGTAGGGTGGAGTCTATGCCTAGGAGGTTCTCTAGATCCTGGTACTTCATCCTCTTCTTAGCAAGCCTTAGGAGGCGGACGGCGTAGAGCCTCCTCATTAGCCTCCT
Organism: Desulfurococcales archaeon; assembly: GCA_015521115.1. Taxonomy (GTDB): domain Archaea; phylum Thermoproteota; class Thermoprotei_A; order Sulfolobales; family Acidilobaceae; genus S143-63. The sequence goes on along the minus strand of WAOT01000026.1, from coordinate 18,162 downwards.
ATACTGGCTCACAGCCCACACCAGTGCTTGGGAGTCCGAGTAGGAGCTTATGAGGTCGATCCCGCCATTGGAGCAGGAATGTTATAAATCCTCGGGGCCCGACTGCTAGGCGGGGGAGTGGTGGAGTATGCCAAGAGAGAAGGTAGTTACTGTCCAGATCGAGGGTGGCCGTGCAAGGCCGGGGCCCCCTCTAGGCCCCATGCTCAGCCAGCTAGGCTTGAACGTTAAGCAGGTCGTAGACGAGATCAACGAGAAGACGAAGCAGTTCGAGGGCATGACACTGCCCGTTAAGATAATCATTGACACGAAGACTAAGAAGTACAGGATAGAGGTGGGCATACCGACCACTACAGCCCTCCTTCTGAAAGCTGTAGGAGCAAAAGAGCCTCCAGGCGACCCGATGCACCAAAAGATCGGAGACCTCCCCATGGAGAAGATCATAGAAATAGCACTCCAGAAGAAGCCACAGCTCCTGGCTAAGACCCTCAAAGCTGCAGTAAAGACAATACTGGGCAGCGCCAGGTCTATAGGAATAACAGTCGACGGCAAAGACCCCAAGCAGGTGACAAGGGAAGTAGAGGAAGGCCTATACGACGGCCTGCTAGCAAAATATGAGGAAGAGTGGGAGAAGGAAGAGGAGTAGCCCCACATAATCCTATATAAACCCCCATAATCACCCCCTTCTCACCGACTCCCCCGTAGTGTATCTCCCGGGGGAGGAGGGCCCTCCAAGGGCCCGTCCCAGGAGGTGTAGTAAGGTTGGAGGACGGAGCAATACTCGAGGCGGTAAATAAAGCCCTAAGGGCGGGCAAGCCCCGGAGGTTCAAGCAGAGCATAGACCTCATAGTAGTCCTAAGGGACGTCGACATAAAGAGCCCCAGCGGCAGGCTGAGGGAGATTGTGACCCTACCCAACAAGCCACCGAAGGAGCCTAAGATATGTGTTGTGGCGGAGGGCGATATGGCACTCCAAGCCAGACAAATACCAGGCGTCGAGGTAGTAGGAAGGGCAGACCTCCAGGAGATGAGAAAGAACAGGAAACTAGCTAAAAAGCTAGCAAAAAGGTGCGACTGGGTTCTAGTACAGGCCCCCCTTATGGGCCTGGCAGGAGGGGCTCTCGGCCCAGCCCTAGGCCCTAGGGGTAAGGCCCCAACCCCAGTACCGCCGAACGCTGACATTAAGGCTATAGTCGAGAGGTTCAGGAGGAGCGTATGGGTGAGGGTAAGGAACCAGCCGCAGGTCATGGTAAGGGTCGGAACAGAGGATATGGAGCCTGAGAAGATCGTCGAGAACATCAAGGCAGTACTATCAGCCATAGAGGGAAAGCTAGGCCACGGCAAGATAGCTAGGATATACGTGAAGAAGACAATGGGCCCGCCGATGCAGGTGACAGCATAGACGGGGGTGGGTCGAGGTGAGTATGAAAGCGTTACACGCGAGGAAGGAGAGGAGGATCCCCGAGTGGAAGCTGAGGGTAGTAGAGGAGCTGACCGAGCTCTTCACCAAATACCCCGTCGTGGGGATAGCTGACCTAACAGGAATGCCGACGAAACAGGTTCAGCTTATCAGGAAGAAGTTCAGGAAGCAGATCGTGTTTAAGGTCGCCAAGAAGAGGCTCATACTTAGGGCGGCCGAGAAGGCAGGCCTAGACCCGAGCAAGATAGAGCCACTCCTGCTCGGGAGCACGATGCTCCTCTTCACAGACATGAACCCGTTCAAGATGGCCAGGTTGATAGAGTCTGTAAAAGTGCCAATACCGGCGAAGCCAGGCCAGGTAACGGATAGGGAGATCGTAATCCCGGAGGGAGACACAGGCATAACCCCAGGGCCCATGCTAAGCGTGTTCGGGAAGCTAAGGATCCCCTACGAGATAAGGAAGGGTACAGTCTACGTAAAGAAAGACACGGTAGTCGCAAAACCCGGAGACACAATATCGCCCGAGCTCGCGGGGCTACTACAGCAGCTCGGAATAATGCCCTTCGAGGTGGGACTAACAATCAAGGCGGCAATAGACCACGGAACCATAATACCTAGAGAGGATCTGATAGTAGACCTCGAGGATATAAAGAGCCAGGTCATGGAGGCAGCCGTCGAGGCGCTAGGACTAGCGGCTGAGATAGTATTCGCACCAATACCGGAGGCGGTCGAGGTGGCACTGACAAAGGCTGAGAGAGAGCTGATAGCACTGGTTGGCGAGACAGGCTTCCTAACACCCGACGTAGCAGAATACGCCGTAAGGAGGGCCGCCAGCGAGCTACTAGCGGTTGTCTCAGCCCTTGGAGACAAGGCTAAGGAGCTAGGGATCGAGGAGATCCCAGTCGCGGCCCCTGCTCCTGCTCCTGCTGAGGCGGCTGAGGCTGCTGAGGAGGAGAAGAAGGAAGAGGAGGAGGAAGAGAAGGAAGAGGAAGTCGATATCGGAGAAGGCCTCTCCGGCCTCTTCGGCTTCTAAACCCCCACACGCATTCTTTATATACCCACAACTAACTCGATGGGTAGGAGGAGCCAGCCCTGGTAGGGGAGCGGACAGGTGGTGACAGAGATGGCGCAGGAGGGTAAAGCGTACATCCATGCGGCCCTAGCCCTATACTATGCGGGTAAGGAGATAAACGAGGAGAACCTAGCAAAGGTAATCGAGGCACTAGGCCTCCCCGTAGACGAAGCCAAGATAAAGATGCTAGTAGCGAGCCTAGGCGAGATAAACCTAGAAGAGGTACTCAAACAGGCAGTTGCAGCTCCAGTAGCGGCGGCTGCAGCAGCGCCTGCTGCTGCTCCTGCTGAGGCGGCTGAGGCTGCTGAGGAGGAGAAGAAGGAAGAGGAGGAGGAAGAGAAGGAAGAGGAAGTCGATATCGGAGAAGGCCTCTCCGGCCTCTTCGGCTTCTAAACCCCCCATAGCTCGAACACAAGAGAACACAGCCCTCCCTTTTCCCCGGGTAGCTGAAAATCCAGATGAAACAGTCAATACTATTCCCTAACGTCCTCAAAACCGGGTAACAAAACAACCTGAGTAAACCGCTATGGGGGCTGCCTACTGTTGCCGGATATCGTTGAATTCAGGAAGAGGTGTGCTATCGTCCTAGCTCCCTGGGAGCTAGCAGAGCTTAAACTGTCAGGCAAGACCGCAGGAGTGGGGGAGGCACCGGCGGGTCACGGTAGGTACATTATCAAATACGAGTTGTCAGATCAGCACTTGAAAGTGGCTCTTAACATGGAAGACTGCAGAGTTGAGGAGACGCTCCCACTACACGTTCTTGAAAATTTCTCTCCAAAGAGGTCGACCTACATGATACGCCAGGGGGGACTGCAGCCCATAGAGTTGAGGGGATCCTCATACTACAAGCTGGTGCCAACTGTTAAGGGCTCCTATCCAACGCTAGAGATAAACGGAATACACATGCATAGGGTCTCCGGTACAGACCCACTTCATGACACAATAGCTAAAGTGTCAGCTGCAAGGATCAGGAGGGGCGACATAGTTCTAGACACCTGCATGGGCTTAGGCTACACCGCAGTACATAGCGTGAGGAGAGGTGCGACCAGGGTTCTGACAGTTGAGGTAGACGATAACGTGATCGAGATCTCAAGGCTAAACCCATGGAGCTGGGGCTTAGAGGATCCCCGTATAACAGTAGTACACGCAGATGTAACGGAACTAATAAAGGACTTCGGGAGCGGAGAGTTCACAAAAATAATACACGACCCACCAAGGATCACCAAGACGACAGGCGAACTATACTCGCTAGAATTCTACAAGCAACTCTACAGGGTCATGAGGAGGGGCGGTATCCTGTTCCACTACACTGGAGAACCTGGGAGAAAGCACGGGGCAAACTTCCCTGGGAGAATAGCAGGGAGGCTGAAGAGGGTGGGATTCCACATATTAAGGTACGATAGGAGAGCTCTCGGACTAATCGCTATAAAAGACTAGGGAATAACTATTTAATAAAAGTCAATCTTTAATCGGTATTCATATTCAGAGCAACATTATAATAGCAGAAGGTCGCAGCATGAGCGGGGTAGAGGTAGGGTAGAGTAAGGGTATGAGGTAGTCTATCAAAAGGGTGAAGAGAATGCCTACACAGTCAAGAGGGCGAGACCGTTACTTACATATCGTTGGTCACAGGTAGGATCGGGGAGGAATCCGTAGAGTGTAGGGAGAGGAAGGGCAGGAAAAGGTTGGACTAAGACACGTGTTCTAGATAGCGTGGCAGATGGTGAGTTTAACATGGAACTATAACCCTGCATTTCTCATATTCATGATCGGTGCAGCCCTACTGTTTATCCCGGGCCTCATAATGGGGGCACTCGTCGGATACGAGCTCCTCGTGCAGGGTGTAAAGCATAGTATAAGGGCATCATTTCCATAGTGCTCAGCTCCGCCGGGATAATATCATTGTTCCTGGCAATGCAGTCACTATTCATTAAAAGGATGGATTCAGGATCAGAAGGATACTTGACATAGTCTTAGGTAGGAAGTGCTAACCTACCCCCCAACCCTCCACCACTGTTAATACTATGGGGCCTTAGGGGAGGGTTCATATAGTACGGGTCACAGCTTGGCTGCGCTATAAGGTGCGCCCCCGCAGCTAGGTGGAAGAGCGACGCGATTACAGCCTCATGCCAGCCATCTACGAACTCGACAACGTTCACATCTAGGCCCGAAAGGGTGCCTTTTGCCAGGTAACCTTCATCTATTAGCGCATTAAACGGGTCTGCTACCCTGTTAGTGCACACGTCAACACTATAGTATAGGACTTCCTCGCGTATGTAGCCGTCTATGTACTGGGCTATGGACGAGCCCCCATCTAGGTCTCTCAATGCACCACCGATATTTACATATACTAGCCCCTCCGGGTTCGAGCTCTTCACGTGTCCAGAGATCAGGGCTATTAGATCTATCATAGCTTGCTTTAAGTCAACGCCCTCAGCCCATGGGGGTGAGATCTCCTCTATTGCTTGGTACGCGTCGACGTTATCTAGGTATACCCCGTCGTATCCTGATGAGAGGGCCTCATCCACGGCCTCTAGAATAATGTTGTGCCATAACGTGCTCCAGTATTCAACATAGTACTCGCCCTCATATTCGGTCTCCCCGTGCACTATGTCCTGGAGGCCGCTAGTGTTCCAGTAGTCTCTCCAGTTCTCTGCGTATCCAATGTTTATGTATGCAAGCACTTTCCGCCCATAGGAGTGGAGGCCCTCTATTGTCTGGTTCGGGGTCTCATCCGGGTCTACAATTACGATCTCGAACTGGCTCGCCTCATCTACACTCGGGGGGCTGCCGATACAGTAGCACATGTGGCCTGTTGACCTGTAGGCTAGACCTGAAATTGTAAATATTAATAGTATAGTGATTGTGAGCGTCAAACGCAGCAATTGCACCACCAACACTATTGAGAACCGGTCTACCCCTATAGTTTATAGGGCTCACTCCCGGAGTCGGGTGTGTGGGGTGCTAGCATTCTATGAAGGGTGTGAGAGTGCTTGTTGTAGGGGTTGCCGGTGAGAACAGCGGTAAGACTGTCATGGGCGCCAGCTTGGTGGGCATATTAAGGAGGGAGGGGCTTAAGACTGCGCCCTTCAAGCCCTATGCCGCCACTAGGGTCTGGCTGCACCCGGACATACTGGGGGAGGTGAGGAGGAGGCGCCTCGTCGTCACGCATGACGCACTCCTCTATCACAAGGTAGCGCCAGACGTCTCCATAGAAGCCTTAAACCCTGCTTCACTCCTCATGGGAGAACCCGATTACTCTAGGAGAGGCTGGCGTCCACACCCCCTCTCTCTCGAGCGCTCTCCAATCAGTCAGGGTGTTCTGGGTAGGGTGAGCCTCTGCAGAGAGGATAGGATAGACACGTTCCACTTCATAAACATCCAGGCACTCGGGAGGATCCCACAGTCAATGCAGGAGGCTTTCATTGACGCTGCAGCCGCGCTAAAACCCTACCCCCTAAGGGTCGGTGACGAGGTGGTGGAGAACCTGGCTGGAGGGGGCTTTACATCTAGCGTGGAGTCGTGCTTCCAGAGGATTGAACGTGAGTTCGACGTCATAGTTATAGAGTCCAACCACGATGTCCCAGCCCCTACACCTTCAGCCGCGGAACCCGACATTGTGGTAGCAGTTGCCCCGGGTGTTGCGGGTATCATTGATGGAGAGAGGTACAGGAAGAGCCTCCAGGCCCTTAGCGAGACGTTAGGGGCCCCATTCCAGGCGAGAGCGACTGTTGGTGAGGTTGTTAGGCTCACAGGTGTCATGGAGACAATACCCCTACCGCTACTAGAGGAGGGGGAATTATATGGCTTAGATGATATTGCGAGCATAGTTGAGAAAATAGTTATGATGGCCTCAGCGAGAGAGGCCAATTACCGTTAATGCGGTCGAGACTAGCAGGATCCACACGGCTAGGGGTACGCCTAGGGGTGTCGACAGGAAAGTCGCTATCACCGCCGCTATGGGGTTTTCCACTGTACCGAGCTTGGCCACCAGCTCTGCTAGGACAAGGATCGGGCCCGATATGATTGCTAGGCCTGAGGCCCACCCCTTGACCCTGAGCCCGGCTGATAGCGCTATTATTGGGGGTGCGAGGCTGAGGAGAATTAGGCTGCTTAGGACGCTCAGCTTTACAATGTATGCGACCCTCATGAGCGCTATTATAGCCATTACGCTCCCGACCAGGATTATGGTGGCAACCCCGGCTATACTCTTTGACCTCTCACTGCTCCTCTCCGGCATTAAGTCCACGCTCACACTACTTGCCAGTGTTAGTAATATACTGTCAGCAGTTGAGACTGCGGCCGCTATTATGCTGGTGAAGACTACCGCCCCTAGTAGTGGGCTTGTAAGCGTTAGGAGTGTTGGTGTGACCCTGTCCGTGAGTTTAACGCTGAGCTTTATCCCGACCTGGAGTGCGCCGCCGGCGTATGCTGCGTAGGCTAGGAGACCTATCAGTGTGACCATGATAGTATAGAAGAGGCCGAAGACAGCGAACCACCTGACCATGCCCTTAAACGCCCGCTCGTCCTTGGGCATGTAAAGCCTCTGCAGTGCCTGCGGGTTTGTGAGGGCGAAGAAGATCCATGGTAGGCTGAAGGCTGCGAACGTTGCGGGCTTCCAGTAACCGTTCACTCCTGAGGGGGTAAGGTGGCCCGATTGTGTAAGGATCTCGCCCGCTCTCCCGAATGTTACTCCGCCCTTGTACATTACGTATATGACCCAGCCTAGGAGGCTCAGGCCCGCGAAGATCATCCAGAGGCCTTGGAAAGCGTCGGTTGCAGCAACACTCCAAATGCCTGCTACCGCGCTCCATATGAGCATCACGATGAGCCCTAGCAGGACTCCCCAGGAGTACCAGCTCTCCCCTCCAGCCGCAGCGATCGTCTCTCCGATGGCCTTAAGCTGTGCGCTAGCGTAGAAGACGAGTGCGAAGAGGAAGACTATGCTCATTAGAGGGGCCACCCACCTACTCCCGGTAAGATCTGCCACCATCTGTCCAGGGCTTATCCAGCCCCTCTCTCTAGCCATCCGCCATATCCGCGGGCCCATTACGAGTAACATGCCGACGGTGGCAACGTAATAGGATAGCTCGAAGCCGAACGCCCCGGCCCCAGTTATGTATGTGAAGCCTACCAGGCCTACGATCATGAACGAGCTGTATGTTGTCGCTGCATAGGTCATAGCTGAGAGGAATGTGCCGAGGCGGCCCCCTCCCGTGTAGTAGTCCTGTAGCCCGCCCCTGAGCCTCCTCCTGCTGTAGACCGCTATAACTGTACCTATTACGAGGTAGAGGGTGAGTACTCCAATGAATACTGCTAGCAGGCTCATGCCCCTTCACCCCTCCAGTCAGCCCATGCTAGTCCCAGGGCTACGAGGCCCCAGAGCGTCCAGTAGGCGTAGAGCAGCCAGCCCACCGGTTTCCCGATGAACACAGGGAGGTATACTAGCACGAGTAGGACTAGCACAATCACGGCCAGTGCTAGCAGTCTACCGTCCATCCCCCCTCACCAAGCAACACATGTTTCTCCAAGGTATATAAAGACGTCCGGGATATAAGCTATAATACCTGGTGGCATAGGTGTCAGCGGCCGATGAGAAGATTTTAACCAGCCTCGAGGAGAACCCGAAGACCATAAGCGAGCTCGTCGAAGAGACGGGATACTCGAGGAGCTGGATCTGGAGGAGGCTTAAGAAGCTCGAGAAAATGGGCGTAGTCCTCCTGGAGAAGAAGGGGGGCATAGTAAAGGCCCGGCTAGCGAAGCCTCTCCCAGCGACTAGGAGCCTCATAAGGGTGGGGATACCGAGGGCCGCTGAATACCCCTACATTCTGCCCTTCAGGAAGAAGCTGCTAGCCTACTGGGACAAGGTCGAGATAACAGTGTTTGATGACCCCTTCCAGCTCGCATCACTAGTAGCCCAGGGAAAAGTACACCTAGCAATGCTCCCGGCAGTCACCGCCCTCCTAGTCCACCGTGTCAGCGGGGGGCAGGTTCACATAATAGGCGGCGGGAGTGGTGGAGGTGCAGGGGTCATCTTCAACCCCCACTCCCGGAGAGAGGCGCATATAACGACTATGGCCTCAAGCATGGAGTACTGTGCGGTTAAGGAGAAACTACCCGGTGAGAGGCTCTATGCTCACAGCGGAGTCGAGATCCTAGAGTCGGTAAGGATGGGAAGGGTGATGTATGGGGTGGTATGGAGCCCATACCTCGAGGAGGCGAAACGGTATGGGCTTAAAATTGAGAAGTGCGACCTACCAGCCTGTTGCGTCCTAACGGCGAACGCTTCACTAAGAGGGCTCTACACTAGAATAGGTAGGTTATTCGAGGAGTCCGTCACTGAGGCGAGGAGGAAGCTAGAGAGCAATGTCCTAATATCAGCATATAGCAGGCTTATAGGCGTGCAGAGGCCGCTTCTCGCTGAGGCAGTCCACAACTACACATTTTATGAGGAACCACCACTCGACGTTCTTGAGAGGGCCTTCGAGCACATTAGACTAGCAGCACTTCCAAGGAGAACGGTGAGGGACGCTGTCGCCAGGTGAGTGTTGCAGGCCGAGGCTCATACTGTTCGACCTGGACGGCACCATAATAGACACGATGGAGGCGTACGCGGACATAGCCTGTAAGCTTATCGAGGCATACGCGGATATACCTTGCGGGGAGGCTAGGAGGAGGTATCTACAGCTGGCTGGGAGGCCGTTTAGAGAGCAGCTACGCCTAATGGGGATACCTCCCGAGAAGATCGAGACCATAGCGGTCAAGTTTGAGAGGGAGAAGGTGGGTGTCCTCGAGAGGGCTAAACCAAGCAGGTTGGTCTATGAGAGGATCGAGGCCCTAAGGAGGAGGGGTTTAAAGACGGCCCTATCGACCAACAACGAGTGTAAACTTATGAACAGTATTCCATGGGCTAGAGAGCTATTCGACATAATACTGTGCCACGACCCCGAGACAGGGCTGAGGAAGGGCGCCCCCCACGTCGAGGTGTTAGAAAGGGAAGGCTTCAAAACATGTGAAATAGTCTTCGTCGGAGACGCCGACTACGACCTTGAAGTGTATAAACCTTTCAATGTGAAGAGCATCCGGACAAAAGGCCTATGGAACCCAGAGGATAGGGCTATAGAAGATATAATTAAGCTGCTAGAAGGTGAACACCGGTGCGGAGAAAGGGGATACCGGCCATAGCCCTAGCATCACTCACACTCCTAGCAGTACTACTCCCCGGCATAGCCTTAGCCCAACTTGCCACCCCCAAATGGAGGTATGCAGCGCAAGGGAGCGTTGTCGGCCTATGCGTGTTGAGTGGTGGAGACTCCGTAATAGTACTGGATAGTCAGGGGTTCCTCTACATCATTGGAGAGGAGGGTACCACGAAGGGTCTCCTCCGGTTCTCACACTTATCTTACGACTCAACGGGCCACGAGGTCTTCTCGTGTGCACAGGGCGAGAAGGTCTTCCTAATAGCTGAGGCAGGCTATGGAGCGGAAGCCTACTACCTATACAATGACGAAGGGAAGAGGCTCTGGACTGTGTATATTCCTGGAAAGACGGTCTCCTACTCGCTAAGCCCTAACGGGGAGTATTTAGCGGTAGCGAGCAGGCAGGCAAGACCTGGAGGCGAGACGGGCAGGATAGTGGTCTCGGTATACAAGGACGGGAAGAAGGCTTACTCCGTCGTAGCCCGGCTTGCATCCGCAGCCCAAGAGGCACAGGTGAAGGTGGCGGTATCCGATAGGGGCCAGCTAGCACTCTACGACCCCCGAGGGGAGCAGCTAGCCCTATACTCGGAGGACGGTGAGCTAGTAAAGTCTTATTCGGTAGGGGGTCCTGTCAGTAGGGTCTACATCTCACCTGACGGAACCCTCGTGTCATACTGCACCCCTTCCCCTCAGGGTTGTGACCTCAATACGGTCTCACTCGTGTCAGGCCTGAACTGGAGTGTGAAGGCCGTCTACGGGCTGCTAGCCATTGCACCCGACTACTCAAGGGTAGCAGTATATGGTGGGAACGGTACTATAGACATATACACGATCCAGGGCTCTCGAGTGCTCGAGATTAAAGCGTTACAGCCTACTGGAGTCGCGCTGGCGGGCGGTGATGGCAGGTACATCCTTGTAGTGGAGAAGTACAATGTCAGGCTTTTGGACAGTCAAGGGGATGAGGTGGTAGAGGGCGTAATCTATAGTGGAGCTACAGCCTACAGTATAGACCCCCAGGGTAAGGGGTTCGCAGTGGCCGACGACCTAGGGAGAATATACTTCTATGTCAACCCCCAGGAGGAGAGGCTTGGCCTCATACTTAGAGTGCTCCTCCTCGGCATAATCCTCGTCTCCACAATCCTAGCCCTACTATATCAGGCGGGTAGGAGACCCTCACAGCCCCCAGAGGAGGCAGAGGAGATCTACCCGTAACAATTGCTTGTGGGCCTCAGATTCCGGCGCACTCCACATCCCCCACAAGGGTTCGGGGACGAGGTTGATCCTCACAGGCCCGTTAGAGGGTGGAGTGTTTGGAGGGGGTATAACGGTACCTGTTAACCGGGGGGTTAACGGCCCCTTATGAGCCGTCTGATAATAGAGCCCCCGAGGAGGACTCCCTCCGGTGAGAGTATCCTCGAAGCGATAACCCCCCAGAGTGCTAGGTGCCCTAAAAGGGCTAGGAGGGATGTAGTGGCCCATAAGCTGTCTCCGACCAGTATTGAGGCCGTGAACAGGGATAGTACTACGTATGGGTCTAGCATGAGGGCCATCCTAGCCTTAGGGCCAAGTATTAGGGGGCTGAGCCCGAAGAGTAGGAGGAAGAGTGGGAAGGCCAGTATGATGCTCGCATAGTTTGCCGCTATCTGGCTACTCCTCACATCCTTAGCCGCTGAGCCTACGATGAACCCGATAAGTACTGTTATCGCTAGCGCCAGCATTACTCCGGTGAAGAGGAGGATTGCGTCAAGAGCGCTAACCTCAAACTTGGCTCCGACCTCGACACCCTCAAAACCCGGAACTCTCTCCACGCTCGCACCGAGGATCTTGGCGTAGGCTAGGAACCCTATCAGGTTGCTGACCGCACCCCCAGCGCTGAGCAGCGTCACGGCCGCAATCTTTGAGGCCATAACGTCGCTGAAGCCTATGGGGAGGCTTAGGAGCTTCTCAAGGGTCTTCGACTCCCTCTCAATACCCAAGCTCACAGCGGCAACCTGTGTAGCGGCTAGGACAACTATGAGTATGCTTAGCGGTATCACTACGCTTGAGGCGATTATTACTCCCATGAACGCAGACTGGCTGTAGATCTTCCCCCTATATGTGAAGAGGGGCTCGACTACGACTGGACGCCTGAGGAACTCACCGCTACCCACGGGGAGGCAAGGTCTCACTTTATCGGCAAGCACGTCCTGCATGGCCCTCTCAATGGCCAACACAACCGTCTGGGCCTTAATGAACTCTATAAAGCTCGGCGCGGTAGCGTTCACCACCAGTGTAAGGACAGGTTGACCACCAACCTGTAGAGCCCGTGTAAACCTGTCGCCGTCAACGAAAACCAAGACCCCTCCACGGGGGGTATGAGTTAACCCATTATCCCGAACAAGATAAGCGCCGAGCTTCTCGGCAAGCTCTCTCACCTCCATTGTCACGTTCCCCCTAACAACGAACACCACCCCGGTAGGCCTCTGGATAACCTGATACGCCCTGTTAGTGGTAGCCCACACCAGCCCTCCGAGGATTAGATACATTATGAGGGGGCCTAGGAGTAGACCGACAAGCACTATCCTCTCCCTGCTAAGCTCCCTCAACTCCTTATACACGAGCACCCGGAGCCTCTTAGCCCTACCCACCACCGGGACACCCGACACTTATCCTAAAACAGTCTCCCCCGCCCCCATTTACTCTATGGGTGAGAAGAGTTGAGCACAGCATACCCCGTCATCCCATACAAGCCACGCCTAAAGGGGGAGACCGACCAGCCCCTAGAACACCAGCTCGTAGACCTCGAGCGCATCTGCAGGGAGGGGTATATGAGAGTAATACACCACTCCGGCGAGAGAGGGTACCACATAAAGCTCGTGGTAGACCCGGATCACGCGATAAGCCTCTTCGTCTGGAACACCAAGGTCTTCGAGGGGAAGAACACGCTCGCAAGGAGCTACGGCCTAATACCAATAGAGGAAATAGAAGTCGACCCCGAGGAGGGCGACAGGCTAATCGCAGAAGGGAGATTCAAGCTGTGCAAGGGCATCCTAACGCTAGAGATCGAAAAGACGTACGACCCTGAGGTGGCAAAACCCGGGAAATACGCTTACAGGCTCCGCCTAAAAGGAGTTAAAGAGTATATGAGCCCCAAACACGGCCACAGTGCTAGGCCTGAATACTTCCTAATAGCAACACGGCGAGCGCCAACAAGCCCTTAAACGGCTCCCTAGAAGAGGGTATCCTCAAAGGTGAAGGAACCAAGAGCCAGGGTGTATCGAGAGGCGAGCACATAACCCTACCAAGCCTCAACCATTAGACCGGTCACTAGGAACTCGTTCGCGGGGTCACCGACGGCTTAGAGAGTCCCAACGCAACAACGTGACACACCGCTCAACCATGCAGTCGGGTGGAAAGGCGTGAGCAGGTATTTGCAGGAGAAGTTTACGATCGCCCCGTCAAGCAGGATAGCAGGGCTGTGCCACAGCATTATACGGGGAGAACCATACACGACATGCCAGCTAGCGTGCACATACTGCTATGCAACCTGGTACCGCGGCCCACCCGGAGAGCCCCAACCTGTGGGGGGCATAGGGAAGCTTCTGAGAAGCATATCAAAAGCCCAGGAAAGATTGGGTCTCTACCTGCCCGTTAGGGTCGCCACGTTATCAGACCCGTTCCAGCCCGTCGAAAAACGATCGAAAAGGACTCTAAACCTGCTCAAGACCGCCCTGAAACTGGAGGTTCCCATAATCTTGAACACACGCCTCCCCCCGCCCGGGGAGGAGTATTGGGATCTAATGGCTAGACTCTCCGATAGAGGCCTCCTACTACTCCAAGTCACCATAACGGGCTCCCAGAGCGTGTGGCCCCTCCTCCGCAGATGGGAGCCCCTAAGCCCGAGCCCCAGGGAGAGGTTGAAGGTCGTAGAGAGGGCGGCGAGCCTAGGCGTGCCGGTCGTTGTGAGGGTTCAACCGGTCATACCCGGGGTTACGGATAGGGATCTGGAGGGCCTCATCTCGTCAATAGCAGGGTCGGGGGCCAGTGGCGTTATAGTGGAGTACCTGAGAGTCCTCAAGGAGGTCGCTGCTAAAGCGCCATACCTGGACAGAAGCGTCGGCTGGCAGCCCTACATGCCCCTCGGAGACGCAATACTCCACCCCTCACTAACCTATAGGGTCAAGACCTCCAAGAGGATACGAGACATGGCTGTAAGTAGAGGCTTAAGCTTCCAAACATGTAAGGAGGGCCTCTTCAACCTCCACACACCCGCCGCAATGGACTGCTGCGGCTTCTCCCTCCTCAAAGTCCCCACCGCAAGAAGACCCCACCTATGGGACATCTATAACCTAGCAAGACAGGAAGGCCCCACACCCGCTGAAAAAGCGCTCGAGAAGGCCTGCACCTCCAACGAAAACCTGCTATGCGGGGAGAGACTGGAAAAACTACCCTCATGGCTGAAGAGGGCCTACAGAATACATGAGAGAAGGCTCCAGAGAATACTAAAGAGGAGAGACCTACTCAGAACCCTAACACCAACACTAGAGCTTGAAAACGGGCTAATCAAACCAGTACACCCCCTAACCGGCAACCCAGCTTAGACCCCAACCTATTACAGCTAGGTGAACGGGGGCGGGCAATACTAAGAACCATTAAATACACGTAGTGAAATCGTGCTGTAGGCAGGTACTAACATAAATATAAATAATACCTGGTATAATCCGAAGACCATGCAGATACGAGAGCTGTTCAGGGTTACGGCGAACGAGCTCATATTCCTCTCGTTCCTGCTCACCACGCTCCTAACCCTGGCATGGCCGCAACTAGAGCGGGAGCTAGGCATACGCGGACTAGACCTGCTCTCGAAGGCTGGCAAGAGGAAGCGGTAGATGTTGTTACGCAAGTACATAAGCATACAAGTATACAAGACTCTTTAACTCTCTCTAGTCACTTTCAAATCTCGAAATTCCGAGAGTAGAAGGCCCCCTACAGATAGGGGGTGGTGAGATATTGTGGAGCTAACCCGGGAAGAGGCAATAGTGCTGGAACTAATGAAGCTAATGAAAAAAGCAGGGAGACGAGTGGATAAGCTAGCCCTGGAGAAGCTCGTGTTCCTAGTTGCCCATGGGGAGTTCAACTATAGGGGCGAACTGGTAGGGCTCCGGGTCTTCCCCCGGATAGATGTGGACTACAGGATATACTTCCGAGGAGTCCACAGTAGGGACGTGTACGAGATTATAGAGAGGCTTATAGAGAAAGGACTCGTCGAGGAGAGAGGCGACACGTACGAAGTAAGAAGTAATGTGAGAGCACAGCTTCCAGAGGCTCTAGCCAAGATCCTAAGCTACGTCGCTAGACTCGCCGGCCTGTCGCCGAAAGAGCTGGAGAGACTCACAAACGAGCTCCTCGGGATAAGAGACGATCTCTCCAAGACCCTAGTCTTCAACGCGAGCGTGATAAAACTCCTCAAAGCCAGGGAAGAGGCTAGGCGGCTCCGCCAGCAGGGGCTGATAGTTGACGTATAGCCTATCGTACCCTCAGGTCTTTCTAGACGCGAACACTCTTGTAAGGGTAGCACTCAGTATAAGCCACCACTTAAGAGACCCGAGGGGCCGAAAGTCGGCGCTAAGGCTCTTCATGGAGCGCGGCGTAGTAACTTTCTCGACAGGAACCCTTCAACTTGCTAGAACAATCGAGCTTATACTAGAAGGGGGTATAGACACGCATAGCCTTAGACTAAATGAAGAAGAAAGGACGTTAGTAGTAACGGAGCTCCTAGAAGCAACTGCCGGGGCCAGCCCACTCATAGTTTTGGTAGGCATTAGTGACTCCAAAAAAACTTGATGACTGCAGACACCAACTCTACAGCAAGCTATCCGAAAAGTGGGGGAGAATAGTAGACTGGGACGAAGAGGACAAACAAATGATCCGTGAAGCGTCACTAGCCTACGCCCGCTACGGGCTAGTAAGGACTAGCAGCGGAGTCTACAAGCCGAGAGCAATGATACTCGCATCTGACGATAAAAAGGTTCAGAAGGTAGCAACGGATTTCGACATAGGCCTTAAAAGCACTATTCTATCCTTCTCGCCCTGCATTAGACCCATACAAGGCCAACTATCAAAACCACTCATATACGTGATAGGCTACGAAAAACTCAAACAACTAGTACAACAATACACAATATAAAATCCGATAAAGCAAAGGCAGAAGACCCACCCCTCTCAAACCAGGCAATCGGGCAGGCTACGAGGTTCCAAGTTTTTGCTGTGTGAGCAGCTTTCTGAGCTCCCTTGCTGCTTTGGGCACGTTCCCGCCGCCTCTGGCATCTATCTTCCCACCAGTATAGAAGAGGACGAGCTTGTACCTGTAGAGCCAGCCGTATATGGCGAGCGCTATTCCTACTATGAAGAGGAAACCCATAATGTAGGAGCTTAGGGGCCCCGACCAGTAAAGGCCGAGATAGCTCAGCAAAAGCAGTAATACACCCGCAACGAAATAGCCCAGCGCATACTGATAGCCGACACTCGCTATATGGGCAGGATTAATAGCCATAACCAAACCCTCACTCCTAACAATAACCCCATAATCAGTAACAGCAATCCTAATCCCACTAAAACTAACAGAAACCCTAACCCGCTCACCACCAAGAAGCAAATCCTCAACACGAACCACAACAAACCACCCAGCCTATGCTGTAGTTTTCTGATCCTATATGAAGAATTCATATTTTATGGGCTAAAAGTATTGTTTGCGTTGTTGTTATGGTGTTTGTTTGTTGTCGATGAGTGTGTCTATCTCTTGGACTAGCCTGGCTAGTCTGCGGCCCTTCTCTGTCAGGCGGAGCACGACCTTGTACCTGCTTACTGGGACTTCCTCGGCTACCCCTTTCTCCAACATCTAGTTCACGATCTTGACCAGGGTGTCCTGCCCTATATCGGCATACGTTAAGATCTCCTTCCGGGTAAGCTCCCCCTCTCAAGGAGAAGCAATAGCACGTCCTCGACTCTCTTCGACACAGCACACAGCTTCCCCATACCAAGGTACTAGTAAGAATAGTGATATATTCAAAGAATAAATTTATGGTTGTTGGGACTAGAGAGGTGGGGTGAGACACGTCAACTATACTCTACTATATAGAAGAGTAGTCCCACGTAGAGATGGCAGGGTAGTGGGTGTATGTTTGTCTTTCATGGTCGTTTGTGGGGTATGGTGAGCCCCGCAGTCTTGTGCCCCCCGGGTTCGGGTGGCGGGCCCGGGGGGATTTGAACCCCCGACCACTGGCTTAGGAGAGACGCATTCCATGGAGAAGAACCCCTCGAGGGAGAGTGGAAATTCCAAAGCCGATGATCCCTCTAATGGGGCCGGGGCTTTTGGAACTCTCCCCTTCCCGCCCCGAGAAGCCTGGCTGAGCTGGCTGCAGGTAGAGGAGCAGACCCGCAGGGCCTACGCGAGCTACTACGACAAGCTGAGGGCCCGCTACCCAGGCGGGATCCCACTGAGCGAGATCCCCGAGCTAAGCCAAGCCAAGTGGTACAGGTACACGATACGCAAGATAGCGCAGTACGCCTGGCTCCAGGGCATGATAAGCCTGGAGCTCCGGGCCAGGGTAGAGGAGCTAGCCCGCGCACCGGGCAAGCGCGAAGTGCCCCACGCCCCGCAGGTGAGCATAGAAGACTTCAAGAGGACGATAGAGGCATTGGGAGACGGGCGCTACCGCCTAATGTATATTATAATGTATTATTCGGGGGCTCGCGCGGCCGAGGCTGAGTATCTTATCCGCGTGGCTAGAGGGCTACAGCCAGTATCCTTCGACCAGGCCCTCGAGTACCGGGGCTACCTGGAGCTAGGCCGTTCCGTGCGGGTAGCGCTCCACTATAACCGTGGAAAGAAGAGGTGCGAGTTCCTATGGCTCCCGGCCTGGCTGTTTAACCTTATACTTTCTTATGAGAAGGAACCGCCGACAGCCCGAGCCCTGACAAGCTATATTCGGAACATCAAGGTAAGGAAGGGCCTCGACCTTATGGATCCCAAGATGGTGCGAAAGCTCCACTACCAGCTAATGGAGCAGGCAGAGGTGGACAAGGATATACGCGAGATCATACAGAACAGGATAGGTCGGGCTACGGTCGGGGACATCGCATACTCGAGGATCCTCAGGCGGGCTGACGAGGCGTACGAGCACCGCATACTCCTATTCCTCGAGGTGCGCCTGCGCGGGGGGTGAGGTTATGAGTGACATGCTATGCATTCTGTTTGTTGGGCTGTTTAGTATTCTAACTTATTTTTCTTGTAAATATGAGATTTACCCAAAATGTAAGCGGGGGTGAGGGGGTGTGAGCTGGATATGGTGTATATTGTGTAACATGTGCGAGAAGAAATGCGATGATAAAGAGAAGCACAAGTGCGATGATTGCATGACTCTGAGAGTGTTGTGTCCAGACGACTACACGCCCCGCGGCTGCGTTATAGAGGATATAGAGGTGGGTGGGGGTGGC
>WAOT01000025.1 GCA_015521115.1 Desulfurococcales archaeon | reverse complement strand
GGCTGGTGGGGGTGGGGTTACCTCGGCAGGCTGTTCCACAGGAGTTGGAGGTGGCTGTGCTGCCTGCTCTTTTTCCGGCGGTGCAGTTTTCTCTACTAGTCCAAGCTCCTTCTTTACCTCCTCAGCAGGCCTCATTTTTGCGAGTGCTTCAGCTATTTCTTTACCTGTGAGATGCTCTACCTCCATGCCTTCCGGCGCACGCGCTACATAGTCTATGTCTGCCTGGCTAAGTAGTGTTTTAAGTATGAGGAGGCCTCCCCGGTCGCCATCTACTAGCGCTATAACTTTCTTCTTCTTAGCTAGGTCTAGTATTGTCTTTGGGATCTTCTCCTTTGCCCCGCCTAAGGCTATGACGTTGTCATATCCGTATCTCATTAGGTTGATAACATCAGCCCTTCCCTCGACTAGTATAATAGTGTCGCTCTTGTCAACACTGGGGGCGGCTGGCAGCCGGTCAGGCCCATACTCTATAACCTTTATTTTGCGGGGTTTAGCCACTTCGATGCCTGCTACCTCTCTGATTATCTCTTTAATATCAGGCTCCTGGGCTTTCATGAGCTGGAGGAGCTCCTTGCTCCTCTCTATTATCTTCTTTATCTTCTCCTCACGTAGGTCTTTGATCTCTTCAACTTTAATCATCGCATCGTAGGGGCCTATTCTATCAACCGTCTCTAACATGGCTGCTAAGATGGCGGTTTCTACACGGTCTAGATTGCTTGGGATGTAAAGCTTGCCCACTGTTTTTGTCCCCTGCCTCTTAAGCTCAACATATACTCTTCCAATCTTATCTTTATTCTGTAGTTTTTCGAGGTTAAACTCCTCGCCGAGAAGACCCTCTGTTTGGCCAAATATTGCTCCTATGATGTCATGTTCGTCAACCCGGCCATTGACTTCGAAGCTAGCTACTATGAGATACTTCATACCCGTTTTCACAGGCTTGCTCTTCATCTTCTCATCCACCTCTAAACTCTTTCCTAGTAGGGAGCGCTTTCTTGACCTTGTGAATCGGCATCCTCAAATGGAAGAAGGATAGCTAGCGCGGGTTAAATGTAATGTAATAGGGTATCCTCCTACTTCGACACACTCCCCATAATCATCTCAATGTACTCTCTAATTTTTGGATCTCCTAGTAGTGCTTCTCTCACGGGTCTCAATAGCTCTATTAGAGCCTCTGCTGTAGCGTTCTTTAGGTCTGCGGGGTGCAGTCTCCCTTCGATGTAGTCCCTCTCTAGGTCACTGTAGCTCTCGTAGACTACCCTACCACCGTACTTCTTTGGCCTGTCTACTACTAGTTTGAAGTTGGGTTGTGCGAAGAGGATGTATTTGTTTATCTCGATTATCGGGTTCCTCTCAGTCTGTCTTGGGGGGCAGTAGGCTTTCCTAATCTTGCGGCGAATGGTATCGTCGTCTTCGTGGAGGAATATTGTAGACTCTGGGATACTCTTAGACATTTTGAATAGGGCCGCTATTTCGTCTTTACTAAGTCCACTTGTATCCATTCGACCTATACCTTTGAGACTGCTTATTATCGGTGTGTGAATAGCTATAGGCTTCTTGAATCCGAGCTTTTCGGCAGTGTCGCGGGCTAGCATGTGTGCTTTCCTCTGGTCAAGCCCGCCTAGTGCCAGGTCTAGGTCTAAGTAGAATATGTCTGAAACCTGCATGAGGGGGTATATGATCTTGGAAGAGTCTAGCTCTGCCTCCTCCATTTTTCTCCCCATAATGGTTAGGGCCCTCTTGATCCTCGCCAGCGTGTTCTTCTTAGCTACCCTTATGAGGATCTCCCAGTACCTCTTATCCGAGGCTAGCTCTTCAGCGTCAACAAACTTAATTCTGTTTACCGGTACTCCTAAAGCTTCCATTGTTTTCCTTATTATAGTTGTCGCTTGTCTTATAAGATTCATATCTCCGCCTAGCTTGTCATTAATGTAGGCATGCCATGTTGCCTCGAGTACTGTGAAGTCCACACCCGCTTCCACGAGGTCACGGACTTTCATTATCCATACAAGCCAACCGACGTGTGTGAGCCCGCTAGGCTCATACCCTATGTAGCCCTTAATTTTTGAGCCCGTCTCGAGCTTCTCTCTTAGCTCTTTCACGGTTATGATCTCAACCGTGTTCCGAGTAATGAGCTTGAGCCGCTCCTCAACATCCAATTAGCACACCCCGCCCTTCCCAGCCCTGGGTGTGGTTGGTAGATTAGAGATAAAGGCTTAGCTCTCGTCCCCGCTTACTCTAAACCCTCTAAGTAATATGAGCCCCACAGCTCCAATTAGTGCTCCAGTGAGTAGAGCAATGACGACGACACTGATTATCAATATCCTCATTGCTTCATTAGGGGGCGCTGAAAGGAGGACATACGAGTAGCCTACTCCCAGAATTGTTCCCAGTGCGATGAGAACTGCCCCCACAGCCTTCCTCCTGTCCAACCCATTCCCCCATTCTATCATCGGAGCACCTCCTTTAAAGAGTGGGTGTGTTCCCTAGAGGTGCAGTAGGTGTGGGTATTGGAGGAGAGGATGAGGAGCGCCTCACTCGCTATGGGAGAGGGCGGCCTACAGTACCACATTCAAGCAAGACCCGGCGATGTCGCTCCATATGTCCTTCTCCCGGGCGATCCACAGAGAGCGGATATAATCTCGTCGCTATGGGATAATGCGAAGCTTATCGCATACCATAGGGAGTTCAAAACATATACTGGTCGCTACAAGGGCACACCCATATCAGTTACGAGTACTGGTATAGGTGCACCGAGTGCAGTCATAGCGGTGGAGGAGCTGCTCAGAGTCGGCGCAAACACGTTTATTCGCGTTGGCACGATGGGGGCTATACAGTCGGGAGTCCGCGTCGGAGACATAGTTATAGGGGTCGCCGCAGTAAGGCTGGAGGGTGCTTCTAAGGATTATGTAAGGCCTGAGTACCCGGCGCATGCTAACTATGAGGTTATACTTGCCCTCGTGGAGGCCGCTGAGAGGCTTGGAGTACGTTACCACCTCGGTGTTGTAGCCAGTACAGACACTTTCTATCTAGGCCAAACAAGGCCAGGCCTCGGCGGGTACATGAATAGTGAGTCAGCTAGGAGGCTGCCCGACCTCGTGGAGGCCGGCGTGCTAGGATTTGAAATGGAGGCATCCGCTATATTCACAGTATCTAGCATTTACGGTGCACGTGCAGGATGTGTTTGTGCGGCCATCGCTAACAGGGTAACCAACGAGTTCATCCCAGGTCGAGGCGTTCTTGATGCATCAAAGGTAGCAAGTGAGGCAGTACACATACTCAATCTAATAGACAAGAAGAAGAGGGAGGCTGGGAAGAGATGGGCGTCTATCTCAATGATGAAAGACCTAAACATATAGCAATAGGCAACCTAAACCTAGACATAAGCGTAGCCTTAGACTCCTATCCCGAGGAGGACTCACACGTATTTGCTAGAGAGGCATGGATAGGGCTGGGAGGGGCAGCGACAAACTATGCGATAGCAACCTCGAAGCTAGGTCACAGAGTAAGCCTCGTAGCGAGGGCAGGAGGAGACGCAGTGAAGCTCGGCCTCCTAGATAGGCTAATACAGGCAGGCGTATCTGTGGAGTACGTTAGCATAGCGCCTGAGGAGCCTATGGGGGCTGTTATAGTTGTTCTAGTGCCCTCCAATGGGACTAGAACCATGATAACAATAAGGGGTGCTAACGAGTTACTATCATCTGAGCATATTCCCCTTGACAGAGAGGCCCGCATATACCATCTGGCGAGCGTAAAACCACGAATAATAGAGGAACTATGTAGAAAGGAGTGGTGGAAGAACGGGTTTATAGTCTCATACGACCCAGGGGGTGAAGTTTATAGGTATCCGGTCTCGGTTTACAATTCTCTCGGTTGCATAGACATACTTATGGTCAACGAGAAGGAGTATAGGGCGATCGCAGCTGCTGCAGGTACGGCTGATCCACTGCAACTACTCAAGGCCGGGCCAAAAATAATTGTTGTAAAACAGGGAGAGAGGGGGGCGCTCATGTTCACTGTAGACGAGATCGTGAAGGCAATAATTAGAGAGTCTCCGCCACTACCTGTTGACGTTACAGGGGCGGGTGACGCCTTTGATGCAGCCTTTAACGTTTGGCTACTGGAGGGGAGGGGGTTGAGTGAAGCTCTTAGGGCAGCAGTTTCTGCGGGTATGGCTAAAGTAGCAAGGAGAGGTAGTGCTAACATGCCTAGTAGGGAGGAAGTGGAAGCTCGCCTACAGAAAGTTGCTATTGAGGGGTCTCCTCTTTAGCCTCAAGCTTGGAAAGACTCTCTTCGAGCCTCCTTACTGCCCTCTCAGGGACACTGATTTTCTGTTCCTTCAGGGCGTCGAGCAGCTTATGGAAGAAGTCGCGTAAGCTGAGCGCCTCTCTAGGTGCCCCTAAATCTACCAGAAATGTTCGGCCACTTGCAGGACTGAAAAGGCGTAGAATGTCTCGTGTACGACCCTCCTTATCCTTCACCCTATAAACGTCTAGCTGGACTAGCTGGAGTGCCTGAACCACCTTTTTGTATGGCGTGTAGACTTTCCTTGAGACCATTGCCGGCTCCACCCGCTATAAATCCAGAGGCCTCTCTCCCGGGCATAAAAAGGCTATGTTCACTGCTAATGGGTGGCAGAGATGAGGGTTCATGCTAGGGTAACTGTGAACCTGCTACGCCTACACTACAGTCTGAGAGTTCTTATGGGCATAGAGTACCTGGGTGCTAGGGAGCTAGGAGGAATCTTAGGAATCGATAGAAGGGCCGCAGGGAGACTCCTATCAATGATGGAGAAGATCGGCTTAGCTATCCGGTGGAGTAGGAGCTACTACAGGCTTGTCCCCTACTCCCACGTAGGAAGATATGGCGTAAACGAGAGTGAGGATCCAGATCGGGATAGTGAGACAATATCTCCTGGCATCGAGCCGTTGACAAGCAATAATACTAAGAGCTATTGATATTAAAGATACAATGATGACAGCTATAGCAAAAACCTTGACAGCTCTTACCAGCTTAACCCTCCTCTCCATCACATCTCTCCACAAGATATAGTAGGCGACAACAAATTATGCATAACATTGGCCCGGCTAGCATAGGGTGTTACACAGTGCATAGGGTTAGGGAGGAAATAGAGGAGATCATAATAAAAACACTCAGAGAATGCTCACCATGCACCTCGGAAGAGATCATGAAGAGAGTCACTGAGACCTACCATAGTAAGGGGGTAGATGCTCGCTTGCTAAGGAGAATCCTAGCAGAACTCGTTAAAAGAGGGGTTGTTGTAAGACGTGTAGACTATGAGAGAAGGAAAATCTTGTTCTCCCTGCCAGCATCATGACCTATGAATGAGAGGGTAGACTGGTCTAGGCCCTAACCTCTTTGTCCAGTCTCCTAATCTCGTCACCGACTATTTCCAACGCCCTCCACAGGTGCTCTTCCGGTATAGATAGTGGAGGCGCAATTCTCAGCACGCTAAGACCGGCACCTATTACTAGAACTCCCCTCTTGAAGCATCTATTGATGAGAGTGGCTAGCTCCTTCTTGGCAGGCTCTTTTGTTTTCCTGTCCTTGACGAGTTCTACACCAATCATGAAGCCCTTACCCCTCACGTCCCCTATGATCTCAGTCTCCTCGTACATGTCGTTGAAGAACTTGATTACCTCCTCTCCAAGCCTTGACGCTCTTTCTAGCAGGCGTTCCTCCTTGATTATATTTATGACCTCTCTCATAGCGGCCAGACTTACAGGGTTGCCTCCAAAAGTCGATGCATGACTGCCTCCGGGTAGTGTCATTACATCGCTACTACCAATTATAGCTCCGAGTGGTAAGCCTCCTGCGATTCCCTTAGCCACAGCTATAATATCTGGCGTAATTCCCCAATGTTCTATAGCGAACCATCTCCCCGTCCTACCCATGCCGGCCTGAACTTCGTCGTCGATGAGGAGTATGCCATGCTTGTCAGCAAGTTTTCGGAGGCCTCTGAAGAAGTTATCCGGGGGAACAATATAGCCGCCCTCACCCTGGATGGGCTCGAATATGAAAGCTGCAACCTCTGAGGGATCCACGATCTTTCCTAAGATCCACTCCTCTATATAGCCTAAGACCGCTTCGCCGCACTCCTCGGGGGTCTCAGACTTGAAGGGACACCTGTAAGGGTAAGGGTAGGGTACATGTATAATGTTAGGCACCAGGGGGGAGAACCACCTACGCTGAACAGGCTTACTACTCGTTATGCTTAGGGCTCCCATTGTTCTACCGTGAAATGCCCCTAGGAAACCAATGATATAGGTTCGCTTACCCTGGAAGAAGCCCCTAGCCACCTTCAGCGACCCTTCAATACTCTCGGCCCCACTATTAGCAAAGAATACCTTAGCCGAGTCGAATGGTGAAATCCCTACAAGGTCGCGAGCTGCGTCGACCGCCTCCTTATAGTAGAAGTCTGTTAGAGAGAAATGGAGGAACTTCTCGGCCTGCTTCTTTATGGCGTCAACCACTCTAGGATGAGTATGCCCCACGTTTGCGACCGCCAAGGCGCTATTCAGGTCTATGTATACGTTACCGTCAACGTCCCACACTAGAGAGCCTTTAGCTTTCTCGACGACGAGGGGATACCACCTTACAAATGACTGCATGAGAAACTCCCTATCCTCCTCTAAAACCTGCAACGCCTTAGGCCCTGGAGGCTCGACTCTTACAAGGGGTACCTCCTTCACCGCCCCTCCAGACTCCATCTCTAGCACCCGTCCCCCCAGTAGAGGATCCTCCAATTAAAATCCAGGGGCAGCTCAAGTAAGTGTTGGTGGCTGGCATGGAGACCGGTGTGACTAGGGTTAACATTGGTGAGTGTGAGGCAGAACTACTGGAGGTAGTCGAGATTGAAGGCTTCACGAAAAGATACCGCTTCAAGGTTAGAAGGTCGGATGGTAAGGGTTTAGTGTTCAACGTTGGAGCCAACGAAGTCGGTGAGGCACTAGAGAAGCTCAAGGTCATGATTGCAAAATACTTTAAATGCTAGGCCCTCTTCCTGTAGAATTTATCGCCAAATATATAGTAGTCCCCGTCTTCCCTCTTCTCCAGCTTCCATATAGGGAGCTCATGCTTTATTCTCTCTATAAGGCCGGATAAGACGGGGAATACGTGTTTTCGGCTAGCACCAGCTACTCCGACGACCATTGTAACGTCACCCGGCCTCCTAGAGCCTTTGTAATGTATTGCCGCTACTCTCCTCACCCCTTCTGCCTTCAAGGCTTCCAAAGCTATTTCCGAGAGTTTCTTCTCCGTAAGTTCACCAGCGTCCTCGTAGAATAGTTCGTTTACCCTCTTCCCCTGGTTAACCCCTCTTACAACGCCAACGAATAACAGGACGGCGCCAACATCACTGTCCTCACCAGCGCTTTCCACAAGGAACTCTAGAACTTGAGATATTAGCTTATTAGGATCCTCTTGTTCCGCGACCAGTGCTAGCACATCCTCGCCACCGCTAGAGGGCGGCATTAAATGTAGGGTTTCGAGATTACCGTCAATGATATCTTCCTGTCTAAGCCTCTCCCCCCTGTTAGAGAGTACAACAATTTGAAGGCCCATTTTCTGGATCTCGTCCAGTATGCCTAACCGGTTAAGGACGGAGTTGACTATTTCTTCGACTCTCTGACCCGGGCCCACTTCGACCACAATATTGCTCCTTCCCGCTAGATCTCTTAGAATACTATATAGTTTAACAGTGACTTTCAAGTCCTAGATCACCTTCTTCGATTTAGCGGCCTTAATCTCCAGGGCTTTTTTCAGTTCGTCTATAATCTCTCTAAGGGCAGGCCTCACACAGGAGTCATCAACCCTCTCGAGTAGGAGCCTGAAAAACTTGGAAGCACAGCGATTACTGTGGAAAGCGAGTGTAAACCCTGCCTTCCTAATGATGATTCCCTGCCCCTCAGGGAACTTCCTCCCACACACAATGCACACATAATACTTCCCAGCCACTATAGTACACCATAACGGGCAGGTCTCACTCAAAAAATAAATAGACTGCTTCACACACGAACATCAGGCATTTCCAAGCTGCAACCACTCGAACAACCTCTGCTAGAGCAGTCCGGAACCATATGACACCGGTGAATGGCATGGAGAGCGAATTGTGGGGAGGTTTACCGCTGAGAAGTGAGCTGATAAAGCTGATAAAGGAGAGAGGATGGAACAGGCTCACAGAGGTGCAGATTAAGGCAATACCGCAAATACTCCAAGGTAAAAACGTTCTAATAACGGCCCCAACAGGCATGGGGAAGACAGAAGCCGCCCTCCTCCCTGTTCTATCAATGATGCTTGATGAGAACGTAAAGCCTGTGAGCCTCCTCTACATTACACCTATGAAAGCCCTAATCAATGACCTCTACATTAGGATAAAGTGGTGGGCTGAGAAACTTGGTTTTAGAGTCGCTAGAAAGCATGGAGATGTAGGCAGCGAGGAAAGAAGCCGGCGGCTCCGGGAGGTACCGCACATCCTTATAATAACGCCAGAGAGTCTCGAGATAGACCTAGACTGGGCTCCCAGGTTTAGGAAGTATTACTCAAACCTAAGATGGGTTATAGTTGATGAGCTTCACGAGTTCATAGGTAGTAAGAGGGGTGCTCAGTTAGCGATACAACTTGAGAGGCTAACCTACATAGCAGGTAGGGATCTCCAGCGTATAGGTCTTTCTGCTACAATCGGAGACCCTCATGCGGCCCTAGAGTTCCTCTCAGGGTCAAGCAGGAGGGAGAGGTCTCTAGTCACCTCGACTACACACCATGAGAATGCAATAATAAAAGTTAGATATGTAGATGAAAACGGGGATCTCTGGTTTAAAGCCGCCGATGCAATAACACAGGAAATAGAGAAGCCTAGCATAGTCTTTGTCAACAGCAGGTACATGGCGGAGAAGTTGAAGTACGCACTAGAGGAGATAGGTGTTGAAGACGTATTCGTGCACCATAGTAGTGTGTCCCCAGATGTAAGACGGGAGGCTGAGGAGCGCCTAAGGAGGGGCGAGCTTTCAGCGATTGTGGCAACCAAAACTCTCGAGCTCGGGATCGACATAGGCGAGATCACAAAGGTAATACAGGTCAAAAGTCCCGGACAGGTTTCGAGCCTCATCCAGAGGGTAGGGAGGAGCGGTCACAGGCTCGGCATACCCCCGAAAGGTGCTATTATTGCAATAGGGGAGCTGGACACTATTGAGAGCGTAGCGATAGCGAGCCTATCCTATGAGGGTTATGTGGAGCCGGCCAGGATCAAGAGGATTCCCCTAGACGTGATAGCTAGAGCATTACAGGGGATACTCCTTGAGAGGAGTAAGGAGAAGGGAAGGAAGAAAGTACCCAAAGAGGAAGTCTACAAGATAATATCAGCACACCCCCTCGCCCAAATATCAAGGGATGACTTTGAAGAGCTAGTAAGTTATCTGGAGTCAAATGGCCTGATAAGGGGTGACGGCCATAACATATGGCTAGGGGGCAAGTTCTATAAGATCTGGCAATTCAAAGGGTACTCCCGAGGAGCAAGAGCATGGTGGTCTAGAGACTTTGCAGAGTTCTTCTCCCTCATATCTGACAGGGACAGTTTTACAGTCCGGTATAATGATAGACTTATAGGCCAGCTTGACAGTGCTTTCGTGTACCGCTACCTGAGGCCAGGAGACGTCATAAGGTTATCGGGGAGGGCATGGCGAGTCAGGAGGATTGACGCAACCTCTGCTAAGGTAGAAGTCGAGCCATCGGATGAGGAAGGGGAAATCCCCCTCTGGAGAGGGGAAACCCTCAAGAGGAACAGGCGCGTGGCTGAAAAGACATTAGAAATAGCCCTATCAGGTGCAAATAAGATATCATTTAGAGTAATAATAGATGATGAAGTCAGAAATGTCGTCGAAGAATTCTCCCAGCAGGTTCGAAGTACCGTGGGGGAAAAACTCAGTGACCTAAAGAACACAATAATATATGAGAGAATAGGTGATGAACATATAATTGTAGCTCCGCTAGGGTCAAGGCTGAGCGAAACACTAGCACTAGTAGCACAGTTCCTCTTAGTTAAAGTACAGGGCTTAAACACATATTCCAGGGTGAGTTTCATAGGATTTAGTGTCCTTAACAGAACAGGTGTTGACCTTATAGAGATGTATCTAGGGCTAACAAAGACCCGGATTAAAAGGATAGTGGAGGCATCGCTTGAAAAAAGCCCGATATTCCACCAGGTCTTAAGAGAGATTCAACTATCCTTTGGGAAGCTGGGAGGTCTGAGAGAGCTGGATAGCACGGATCTGATAGTAAGGGAGGCAAGACAGCAGGTAATCGAAGACTATCTTGACATAGACGGAGCAGCAGACTTCATCGAGAGGTTACGGAGCGGGAATATAAAGGTCTTGAGGACAAGGACGCCTACACCACTGGCTAGGTATATTATACGTCTACCCGCAAACAGGCCCTGGATACCGGATCTAGTTGGAAGGATAGCTAGGGCGCTCTCAGGCTATGCTTTCACAATATTAGAGCTTGCAGACATCTTAGAAGTATCTGATAAAACTATAGAGAATAAAATCAAAGAAATGAGAAAACAAGAATATGGTGAAAACAGGGTCTTCTGTTTCATTGACGTCTACGGGAACGAGTGTAGGTGGGCTCTTGTTAAAGAGGTAGAGGAAATCGCTGCGATGGAAGACTTCAAACCAAGCTTCACACCACGTAGACGAAATGAGCCTGTACGAGTAGTTGTCCAATCGATAAGTGGGGGCTCGAATAGGGAGATTATTGTCACGCCAGAGATCATCGAGAAAATGTGGGAGAGAATAGCTGCAGATCTACCAGATGAAGTGCATATAGTCAGAATTCAGCCGGCATTCAGTAACTACAGTAAAGACCTTACAATAACTTATTACAATGTTCCTAAAAAAGTATTAAAATATCTTATATTAAATGCGGCGGCAGTATTTCAGAGCAGACGAGGCATAATATATTAGGGTGTGATCCCGGAGCAAGTCTCCGGGGGGCTTAGATTGTATGATAACAC
The DNA here is from genome assembly GCA_015521115.1 of Desulfurococcales archaeon. Lineage (GTDB taxonomy): Archaea > Thermoproteota > Thermoprotei_A > Sulfolobales > Acidilobaceae > S143-63. Next base: position 24,544 of record WAOT01000025.1, on the reverse strand, counting down.
CCTCTACGAAGAGCTAGACACGCTATACAGGGCATTCTCTAAATCCTCAGCACTAGCTGATAGGTATGAGGAGTGGGGAGTAGTAAGTGAGAGGCTCTATGACCAGATCCGGATGCTCAGAGACTATATAGTTACTATTTCGGGACTCGGAAAAGATCTGCCGGACAGGATATCATACTATGGGCGGCTCCTGGATAAAGCGATTGACAACAGAAATCTGGAAGCTGCTATCGAGTACCTATCCCGCCTTGAAGAGGAAGTGAAGAAGCAGTATCCTGTTATTCGCGTAGTGAAGACGGGTTTAGCAATTGGAAGATTAGTGATATTTTTATCAATTTTATCAATAAATTTCATAATATTAACTAATATTGAAATTTATAATATTAATATTATATTATCAATACTTAGCATTTCTTTAGCTTTATCTTCGTTATTCATAGTGTACATGCCGTACGGAATGATTATAGCAGCAATATCAATGGTGCTGCTAATACCTCCTTTAGCCTTCAATGTGAACAATTACGGGGTATACGTACTAGTAGCAATACCTCTCATATCAATTTATATCGTATGGCTTGTGATAGAAAGATATAAAAATTTATTATAATAATAAAATTTAAAATATAATAAGAAAAATTCGGAATACATAGATCAAGCTTAGTATCCTCACATGTACAACATATCAATCGACCGTAAACAGGGAGGTGGTACGAATGGCCAAGAAGTTCGGCGACCTAATCTACAGCCAGGAGGAGGCTCCGGAACAGGTCATATCTAAGGCTGAGACACACACTCCAAAGATAGAGGCTCCCGATAAAGTTAAGGCTGGAGAGCCCTTCAAGGTGACAATAAAAGTAGGGCCTCATCCCAACACTGTACAGCACTCGATCAGGTGGATCGAGGTCTACTTCTATGAGGAAGGAAGGGCGTTCAACCCGATAACACTGGCCAAGATAACCCTTGAGCCGGAATACGCGGAGCCCGACATAACACTCACACTGAAGCTAAAGAAGAGCGGGGTTCTCTACGCTCTAGAATACTGTAACCTCCACGGGATCTGGGAGGCTAGGAAGGAGATCACTGTGGAGTAAGCGCCCCTCCTCTCTTTTTACCGGAGTAATACCACGCCTACCTCCTCTCTATTAAGATCCTCCTAAGGAGAGCCCCCTGGGGGAGCAAACACTTCACCCCAGGGGCGATGACAGTATGACAAGAATACAGCCGATTATAAGGCACATGTGCCCAAACTGTGGAGGCCCTATTGAGGCATCCAGACTGGAGAGGGGGCTCCCCTGTGCTGCATGTCTCGAGGAGGACACTTACTATGATGTTAAGGAGATTGGGGAAGCGCTCAAGAAGAAGGGGAAGCTTAAGAGGTACGCGTGGCTCTATAACCTAGAAATACAGTTCGAGAAGTTCGCAAGCTTCTTCTATGAAAAGACCGGCTCCAACCTATGGAGCGCACAGGCAAGCTGGGCGAAAAGGCTCCTAATGCTCGAAAGTATAGCAATCATAGCCCCTACAGGTGTTGGGAAATCCACACTGCTTGAGGTATATGCAGCTTATAGATCGGAGAACGACAGATGGAGGGTACTATACATTGTCCCAACGCAGAACCTCGTCAGACAGGTAGCACAGCGGCTGTCACAACTGACAGACAGTGTTGTCTACTACACGGGTTCAATGTCTAAGAAGCTGAGAGAGGAAGCACTCAGCAGGATCCAGAACGGAGATTTTAGAATACTCGTCATTACAACGAGCTTCCTCTCAAGAAATTTCACCCTACTCGAGAGGAACTCCCCATTCCAGTTGATCATAGTGGATGACGTGGATAGCCTCCTAAAGAGTGGAACCAATGTAGATAGAGTTTTAAGGCTTATGGGCTTTAGTGACAGGACAATAGAAACGGCCGAGAGGCTAGTAAAGACGAGGTTCAAGTTTTACGAAGCACTTTCCCAGGGGAAGGAAGAGAAGATAAGAGAGCTACAGTCAAAGCTAGCCGAACTTGAAACCGAGTTAATAGTCAGCGGAGAGCCTGTAATGAGCCAGCTAGTCATTGCATCCGCTACAGGAAGGCCTCGAGGGATCAAACACTACCTTTTCAAGGAACTATTAGGGTTCGAGGTCGGAGGAGGCAGCGACTATATGAGGAGCGTTGACGACGCATACGTTATATCAACCAATCCGGTAGATGAGGCGGTAAGCCTGGTAGAGAGGCTAGGATCGGGTACGATTGTCTTCGTATCTCAGCTTCTTGGCAAACAAACCGCGAAGTTAATAGCTGAGAAGCTGAAGATGAGGGGAGTTAAAGTAGTCCTAGCCCTGGCGGGCAGTAGGAGGGCAATAAGCAAACTCGTAACGGGCGAAGCCGATGTGGTTGTGGGGGTCGCATCTAGGTACGGAGTCATTGTGAGGGGAATTGATCTCCCCGAGAAGATCAAGTACGCGGTCTTCATCGAGATCCCGGCTAGGAAAATGAGGCTCGAGGACGCCCTAGCCAGCCCGAGAAGACAGCTTGCGCTCTTGCTGTCACTAGAAGAGAAGGGCTATGAAGTTGAAGCGCATATCAAAAAGCTTGCAAAACTAGTCGAAAAGCTCCCTGATACTAGGATTGCCACACTCGCATATAAGGGTAAGATCAGTGTTGACGGCCTTCTAGCCGAGCTAGTAGAAGCAATGAAAGAGGCAGCCAATGTTATTAAGAAGCATGTCGCCGAAATACTCAGGGTAGAGGGAGGCACATGGAGGATCGGAGGCTCAGTACTTAGACAAGAAGACAGTGGAATCTACTTGATAATACCGGATGCCCCAACCTATCTACAGGCAAGTGGCAGGACGAGTAGACTATTGAAGGGTGTTATGACCCATGGTCTGAGCGTCGTTGTATCGAGCAGCGAGGAATACGTGAAAGCACTTGCTGAAAGGCTTAAGTGGTATACTAATAGCAGTTTCAACAAGCTGACAGACGAGATTATAGAGAGAGCCGCTGAGAAGATAGAGGCTACTAGGAAAGGTAAGGGTAAGAAGGTAAGGGTGAAGACGGTACTCCTAGTTGTCGAGTCCCCAACTAAAGCTCGGACTATCGCATGGTTCTGGGGCAGGCCTGGTAAGAGGAGGCTGGGTAAGCTAACCGTCTATGAGGCTAGTACTGCGGATCCCGAGACGGGAGATGTATATCTTCTACTTATAACGGCAAGCAGGGGACATGTGCTGGAGCTCGCGGTAGATGAAGAGGGATCTCTATACGGTGTAAGGTATGACAATGGCGTCTTCAAGCCCGTCTACACCACGATAAAGCGGTGCCATGTCTGCGGCTATACCTATGCGGGAGAAGGCCCCTGTCCACGCTGCGGCTCAACAAGTGTGTCAGATAGTATGGCAGTTATTGAGGCGCTCAGAAAGATGGCTATGGAGGTTGATGAAATAATCATAGCAACAGACCCGGATAGGGAAGGAGAGAAAATAGCATGGGACATCTACTTAGCGCTAAGACCATACAATAGGAACATTAAGAGAGGGAAATTCCACGAGGTTACTAGAAGAGCTATTATGGAGGCCCTACGCAACCCACAGGCCATTGAGAAGAACTTAGTTACGGCTCAGATAGTTAGAAGAATAGAAGACAGATGGATAGGGTTCTCTCTCAGCAGCCACCTCTGGGCAGTATATGGGAAACAGTGGCTGGGGGCAGGGAGGGTTCAGACCCCAGTACTTGGATGGGCTATAGAGAGGTACAAGGAATGGAAGGACAACAAGGGGTACGCGACACTCCTAAAACACGAACCCTCAGGCGGCAGACTATACGTGTTCACAGAAGATAAACCCAATTGGAAGACGGGGGATATAGTTGAGGCCGTAGTAGAATCTTACGAGGAATGGGTTGAAGAGGTGACGCCCCCTCCACCATTTACTACGGACGAGCTATTGTATGAGGCGAGCAGAAGGCTAGGTTTCTCAGCCTCCATGACAATGAAGATAGCCCAGGATCTCTTCGAGAGCGGCCTAATAACATATCATAGGACAGATTCTACAAGGGTTAGCCCCACAGGGATAGGTATTGCAAAAGAATACCTCGAGAAAGTCGGGATGATCGAAGAGCACGCCCCACGCCCCTGGGGGGAGGGAGGCGCCCATGAGGCTATAAGGCCAACAAAACCATTGGACGCTACTGAGCTGAGGAGGAAGATCCTAGAGGGAACGTTAAGAGTCCAAACTAAACTGACTTGGGCACACTTCAAACTATACGACTTAATATTTAGGAGGTTCATAGCAAGCCAGATGAAGTCCTCAAACGTTAAGAGAGCAAGGGTAGTAGCCAGCGTTAGCGGCCTGAAGGTCGAGAGAGAAGGGATAATAGAGTATGGCCCAAAGGGTTTTGCGAGAGTTAGTCCCCCGCTAGTAGATAAAGTGCTTAAGACCCTAGTGGTTGAGGGAAAGGCTACTCTAAAAGTTTGGAGCGTCAAAAGGTCGAGCAGAGTCAGGCTCTACAAGGCTGGAGATCTTGTCAAGCTAATGAAGAAAGCCGGAATTGGAAGGCCAAGCACCTATGCAAAAGCTATCGAGGCCAACAGGAGACACGGTTATATCATACTATCCAAGAAGCTCCAATATGTAGTCCCCACCCGACTCGGAATCCAGGTATATGAATACCTCTCAACCAACTTCTCAGAGCTAGTATCGCTTGAGACGAGCAGAAGGTTAGAGGAGCTTTTAGATAGGATTGCTATGGGGGAGGAGGACGCAGCAGAAGCCCTCGAGGATATTGCATCGAAGATCTCAACCTTGGTCGAAGGGAGTGGTCTGGAGATAGTATCAGCTGAGGCTATATAGGCGGCTTATACTCTATGACGAGCTCAAGAACAGTCTTTCGCTCCCCCTTCACCCTCCTACTATCTATCTTCCACCCTTTAACGGTTACATTCCCAGGAAGCATGTGCTCGAGTTCGGCGACAACATCAACTAGCTTGCAGATATTGTCGCCGACTGCGATGAGCTTGATCCTATCAATTCCGTGGTTCACTAAATCTACTACCTCATAGACGTAGTCTCTCCTACTCCCCTGTTCTCCGATTGTAAGCCTATGCTCGTTCACCATGGCGTACACCTGTTCATAAGACGCCGGCCAAGTTTGAGGTAGCCTGTGAAGTCAGGGTATCTTAATAGTTTACCTCATCACTGTCTAGGTTATCGTATTCACCGGGGCCTCCTATATCTATCCTATCCTTGCCGCCTGGGCAGCCCTTCCCGTGTCTGATAGGCTTTGGTATTGAGCTTAGGAGGACGACCCTGCTCGGGACGCTCTCACCATATATCGGGTATCCTGTGAGCTCAAATAGCTTCTGGGCCACTTCTCTAACACGCTCGTGTCTCGGCATGTTCATCCTGCCCAGCCTCTCCCTGCTCGCCCCTACATGCATATACGCCTTTATCTCGACATATGTCGGGTTTGACATGTTTATGAGTGTAGCGAATCCTTTGATTGCTTCGGGGGTATCGTTGAATCCTTGGACTAGGGTTATCCTTAGAACTGTGGGCGTGGAGAAGCTCTGTAGCATCTCAAGCGTCTCAAGTGTTAGCTCCCAGCCTCTGGGGACTAGAGGCCTGTTGAAGTAGTTGTAGCTCTTCTTATCCCATGCCTCGAGGCTTATGTAGAGCTGACTCGGTTCCTCGCTTAGGCCTGCGAGGACGTCTGGACGTATCCCCCTAGTGACTAGGAAGGTCGTCATCCCACGCTTGTGTATAAGCTCGATGAGATCTCCAAGGAGGGGGTATAGGGTAGGTTCTCCGGTGAGGCTCATTGTTACATGCACAGGGTTTAGTGCCTCCTCGAGCATCTTCTTGCTTACCCGGGGATGCCCCTTGTAGCCGCTCATAATCCTCCTCTGAACATCTATTATGCCGTCAACGATAAGCTCTGGAGGGTCGTAGAAGGGCATTCTCGTCTCATCAACATCTAGCCCTAGATCCTGTGGCCTAATTCTCCAGCAATGGAGGCATGCATTCCAGCACCAGAAGGCGACAGGGCTCATCTGGATGTCCCTGTGGCTCTCTATCCCGTAGAACTTACACTTATAACAGAACCTCCCCTGAACCATGGCCATATGAGTCCAGTAGCATTTCTTCACTACAGTGTGTCTTCCGACGAAATGATACTTCTGCTTAATCATTCTCTCAGCTAGAGGCCTGTACTTCTCTGGTATCTGCTCAAGCATTTTGAGGGCGTAACTGCTGAGTTGTCTACCCACCCCTATCATCCCTCCTCTCAGGCTTACCTTATGCTACGCGGTTAATATGACGGGATATCGAAAGGGTATAAGGACTAGTATCTAAACGCTCCCAGAGTTTGTAGCTTTATTAAAAAGTTAGTGGGAGAGGCCTGCTTTCTTCAATGCTAGGGGTTTAGGCTCATATAGGCCTCTCTCAGCTAGGTAGTTGTATGCACTATACGCTGCAACAGCGCCCATAGCCGAGGCTGTTACCACCTGCCTGAAGCCTCTCCACATGCTAGTACAGTCGCCTGCGGCGAAGACTCCTGGCAGGTTTGTCCTCATCCACTCGTCTACCTTAATGTATCCGTACTCGTCCGTTTCAAGACCTATCTCTTGGAACCACTCCTTTGGGGGTTCAAAGCCTATCTCTATGAACACGCCGTCGACCTCCAACTCTTTTACCTCGCCCGTTACCTTGTTCTTCACAACGACACTCCTGACCTTTTTATCACCCTTTATCTCTATAACAATAGAGTTCAAGACAAACTCTATGTTATCGCGTTTCTTTGCCTCCTCCACGAAGAAGGGTTTTGCCCTGAATTGATTCCTCCTGTGTATAAGGTAGACTTTTTGGGCGTACCCGCTCAGCATGAGGGCCCCTTCAAATGCGGCATCACCGCCTCCAACAACTGCCACAGCTTTTGAGCCGCGGAAGAAGGGGGCGTCGCATACGCTGCAATAGCTTACCCCCCGGCCTGCAAACTCTCTTTCACCAGGCACTCCCAGCTTTCTCCTCTTACTTCCAACAGCCATTATCACAGTCTTAGCATATACATCAAGGCCCCGCGTACCCCTGACCCTATACCTAGGATAGGGCTTCGAGTTGTCTGGCTCTATCTTGGTGACCCTTACGAGCTCAAGTATGCGGGGGTTGAACATTGCAGCGTGTGCTTTGAAGCTCCTTATGAGGGCGCTGGCTTGTATCTTCTTCAATCCTGGATAGTCATCAACGTAATCCGTAAGGTTAAGTTGACCGCCTATTTGCTCTGCCACTACAAGGGTGCTTAATAGGAATCTCGAAGTATAGATTGCTGCTGAAAGCCCGGCAGGGCCCCCACCGACTATTACTACATCGTACTCTTCTCCCTTCTTAGGCATCCTAGCCAGACCTAACCTCATAGACATATCGGTCTTCACCAGAGGATGGGAGGTGGGTGCGAAAGGAAATATCCCTCACTACATGTACCGCTCTATGAAGGGTACGATAATGCCGAGAGTCGATAGGGGGAGCTTGGCACTTGATATAGCCTATATCCTTAGCCTCGGAGAAGAGCAATGGAAAGACCTATTGGAAGATGCAGAGTCGTATAGAGCGATAGCCGTGACCAAGCCCTCAATCGTGAACGCTTGGGTGTCAGGGAGACCTCTCAGAATAACATTAGGGGTTGGGAGCCTAGTCTTCCCGCCCAAACTAGGAGAGGAGCGGCGGTGGGGTAGGGCTCTTCTTGAACTCTCAGCTCCTGAATGGGTTGACGGCTGTATAGTAGGGGCTGAGAGCGGCTCCGAGATCCAATTTATACCGGGTGAAGGCGTAGTGGAGGGTAGGATTGTGCCTGTGGGAATAGATGGGCCCCTTCAGCTCGCACTAGCTGGGGCATACGGGCGTGCGGTGATCACGAGTGAGAGGCCTATAGCGGTTGTGGGCTACATAGATAGGGATCCTGTAATCTGGTACAAATCGCATAGTCAACTAGTACACACGATAGTGAGTGGAGAGGCGCTTTTGAGGCTCAAATATTACGGTCTACTGGCACGTAGATGCAAATGGTGATGAAGCTACCCTACACAGACCCCAAACCCTGGGGGGTGAAGAGCACTGACCTATCTGAGCATTCAAACGGGGTGCATCGCCCGTGTTCCATAAGCTTAGTAAGAGGGAGCTCGTCTCCTACTACCTACTTCTCCGCCGGGGCAGCATGGAACTGGGAGGGGCTATTGAACTCCTCTCCGAGAATCTGTGCATGACTAAGCGTGCTGCTAGGAGGGTGATAAAGAGGCTGAAACGTCTCCATCTCGTCAAGATTAAGGCGGGGAATGGTACGCTGATCATCGAGGCACGAAGTGCAGAAGAGGTTCTAGCTGAGACAGCAGAGCAGTATTCCGAGAGTAGGAGGAGAAGGTGTTACGCCTTGGCGAAGCGTGAGCCTGAGATTGAGGGTCAGGAGCCTGGTTATCGGGCATCCCCGTAGACTAGGCTCCCCCCTTACACAGCTCTTCATCCCCTCTCAGTATCCTACCAGGCCCCCCGGGCTAGGGACTTAAAGGTCTCTCCATCGATATACTCAGCGAGTACAGCCTTCCTCACCGCCCGGGGGGCCACTTGGAAATATGAGCCTGTCCCAGGCTTATTGCAGTAATGCCGGCATAACTTACCGTTTTAAACTTAACAAGGGGGCCAAGTCTGAGGTGAGGGATGGGAAGTTGAAGCTGTTTGAGTACGAGGCTAAGATGCTCCTGCAGAAGCACGGTGTTGAGATCCCTAAGGGTGTGCTAGTGCGTAAAGGAGAGGATCCTATAGCGAAGATGAAGGAAGTAGGACTACAGCCCCCAGTTGTCGTGAAGGCCCAGGTACTAGTTGCGGGTAGGGGTAAAGCCGGCGGTATTAAGATGGCCAAGACCTGGGATGACGTAAAAAGGCTTGTTGTCGAACTTTTCGAGAAGTCCATCAAAGGGATCAAGCCGAAGCTCCTCCTCATAGAAGAAGCGATCCCACACAAGGTCGAGCTATACGTCGGTATCGTCATAGATAGGAGTGAGAGAAAGCCCGTAATACTAGCGAGCAGGTACGGCGGAATGGACATAGAAGAGATTGCCAGAGAGAAGCCGGAGAGCATAGTGAGAGTACATGTCGACCCCTTCATAGGACTTAAGGGGTACCAGGCGAGGCTTATCGGTAAGAAGATAGGTCTAACAGGGAAAGCCCTATCAAGCTTTGCCAAATTCCTCAGCGCCCTATATCAGGTCTTCATGGAGTACGACGGAGATCTGGCCGAGTCTAACCCTCTAGCACTAGTCGGCGACAAGGTGATACCTCTCGACGCCAGGCTGATAGTCGACGACAACGCCTTATACAGGCACCCCGAGCTGGCCGGGGAGAGGTTGGAGGAGAGCGGAGAGTATACTGAGTGGGAGGTCAAGGCCAGGAGGATGGGCCTAGCCTTCGTAGAGCTAGACGGTGATATCGGCATAATAGGGAACGGTGCCGGCCTGACAATGACAACAATGGATCTAGTGTACGAGTATGGAGGGAGGCCCGCCAACTTCCTCGACATAGGCGGCGGTGCGAGTGCGGAGCTCGTGAAGAAGGCAGTGTCATTCCTTATAGAGTTCCCAAAGACTAAGAAGATATTTATGAACATATTCGGAGGAATAACAAGGTGTGACGAGGTAGCCAAAGGCATAGTGAGCGCTCTAGAGGAGCTAGGCGAGCTACCTAAACCATTAGTTGTGAGGCTGGCAGGCACGAACGAGGAGGAGGGTAGAGAGATACTTAGGAAGGCCGGTATAGAGGCCTTCGTTGACCCGATCGAGGCGGTTAAACGCCTCATGGAGCTTTAGGGGTGGAGGTGATAAGTGATGGCGGTACTCCTAGACGAGAACTCGAGGGTCATCGTCCAAGGTATAACTGGTCGTGAGGGCTCATTCCATACCAAGCTAATGCTAGAGTACGGGACGAAAATTGTAGCAGGCGTGACACCCGGAAAGGGAGGCAGGGAAGTACACGGAGTCCCCGTATATGACACGATGGAGGAGGCGGTATCGGAGCACCCAGATGCTAACACATCCATAATATTCGTCCCAGCAAGGTTCGCGCCAGACGCGGTCTACGAGGCTATAGACGCTGGGATGAAGCTTGTCGTGGTCATAACAGAGCACATACCAGTCCATGAGACCTTGAAGTTCGTGAACTACGCGAAACAAAAGGGAACAACGATAATCGGCCCCAACTGTCCAGGCATAATATCGCCAGGGAAGTCAAAGGTAGGTATAATGCCGGGACACGTGTTCAAACCTGGCAAGATAGGCATTGTATCAAGGAGCGGGACATTAACCTATGAGATAGGCTACGCTCTAAGCAAGAGAGGCTACGGTCAGAGCACCGTTATAGGAATAGGTGGAGACCCCGTAGTCGGTCTGACGTTCACTGAGGCACTAAAACTATTCCAGGAGGATCCGGAGACGGAAGCGGTAGTACTAGTGGGAGAGATTGGAGGGGACATGGAGGAGAGGGCCGCTCAGATGATAAAGAAGGGTGAGTTCACAAAACCAGTTGTAGCCTTCATAGCGGGCCGGACAGCACCCCCAGGCAAGAGGATGGGTCATGCTGGAGCAATAATAATGATGGGAACCGGAACATATGAGGGCAAGGTGAAAGCACTAGAGGATGCCGGCGTCAGTGTGGCTAAGACTCCCTTTGAAATACCAGATCTCATCGAGAAGGCCCTAAAGAGGTAATCCAGGATCTCATCATCCCCCCATGTTTTCCCGTAATTCATCTCAACATTCTTCTCTTCCTACTCTGGAACTCCTCGCTTGTCCCAGCCATTACGACCTCATATAAGATGGCCTCCCTCTTACCGGGGCTGGGGCGTAGGAGTCTCCCCAGCCTCTGAATAAACTGTCGCGGGCTGGACGTGCCTGAGACCAGTATTCCTACGTTTGCGTCGGGTATGTCTAGGCCTTCGTCACCTACGGTTGTTAGAACTAGGACTCCACTCTTCATCCTTTTAAACGTCTCAAGTATTCTTACCCTCCTCCTCTTGTCGAGGCCGCCATGTAGAAGGAGTCCTCCAACTCTCTTAGCGATCTCCTCAGCTTGCTTACGGTACTGGGTGAATACGATTATCTTTGACCCTTTAGCCAGCTCCTTTCTTACTATTTCATTGACGGCCTTAAGCTTCGCCTCGCTATACTGAATTAGGTTTCTCATCTGAGCGTTGACTCTGAGGGCCTCTATAGCGGTGGGATCACCTCTTTTAGCAGCATCTAGAAGTTCCTGGAATGTTCTGCCTGCAGCTAGTAGCTGATAACGCCTCCTTAACTGCTCATACCGCTTCCTCTCATCGGGTTCCATCTCAACTTTTACTCTCCTAACCTTGAAGGGAGCCAGGTACCCTTGGCGTGTGAGCTCTCCGGGCGTTGTCCTATAGATGACTCCCCCTAGGAGGGGGAAGAGCTCTTCATGTCTTCCGTCCGGCCTCTCGGGCGTGGCTGACAGTCCTAGTCTATAGGGGGCGGGCATGCCTGTGGCTATCGCTCTAAACTTATCTGCTGGGAGGTGGTGGGCCTCATCAAATATTATAAGGGGGAAGAGGGGTGCGAAGAGCCGGACTTTCCTGAATGCGGTCTGATAGGTTGTTATTGTAATAGGAGCGATCCTCTTCTCTCCCCCATAGTATGCTCCTACGAGTCCTCCTGCATTGGAGAATTTAGCAATGGCCTCAGACCACTGCCTGATGTGTTCTACAGTGTAGACGACGACGAGCGTGTATTTTGATAGCTCTGCAATGCCTGCAATTGCTATTACAGTTTTGCCGGCCCCGGTTGGTAGTGCTATTATCCCCCTATAGCCTGACTCCCTCCAAGCTTTGAGCGCCTCCTCTTGGTAGGGGCGTAGTTCACCCTTGAACTCGACCTTACGGGGGAGGTTTCTCCCCTCTAGGAGACCTACCTTATCCTCCACTACTAGACCTTTGCTCCGGAAGTGTTCTACGAGCTTCCTATAGAGGTGGGCGGGTGCCTTATATTCTCGTGTCTCCCTGTCGTAGGGGAGGTAAAGGCCTAGCTCTGCTATGAGGGGCTTGAGCCTTATCCTACCACCTATTCGGAGCCACCCGTCCTCGCCGAGGCGGATTGTGACCTTCTTCGACTCGGCTAGAAAACTTAACACGGCCTCAACGTCCTCTTCTACTATACCGTCAACACTACTCAGGAGCGCCCTGACATCATCTATCGTATACCCGCTCCTCTCTATCCTCTCAGGGTCGATCTCGAAGATAGAGTATCCGTCTATCCTACCGAGGTAGCGGGCTATATCGAGAAGCCTTCGGAACTCCTCGTTCTCAAGCCATTTCTTGACCCGGAACCTTGGTGCTCTGCTAGTCCAGTACAAGCTTCTTCACCAGCCTGTAGGCCACTGGCTCTAGAGGGGGCTTAAGGCCCAAGTGATTAAGAGCGCGTAATACTCTAATTCTATTATCTCCCGGGGCACCGATCTCGATACAGTTACCCTCTAGGACTATCCTGGTGAATTCCGGGTTATTGTATAACTCCTTTATATCGTTCACATGATCGCCGCATCCTCTAACGCGGATCTCGACCAGGTGGAGGCAGTCTAGGCCTATAAATACTCTAAGGAAAACCTCGTATACCTCGTGAGGCACGATGAGATCCACGTAGTTGACTTCTAAAGGCTCGAGGAGCCCGAAGAGAACCCTAGCCTCCTCTTCCCGGACGATCTCCCAGTCCTCAAGGCAGGGGCCGACTCCAGGCGTGGGTTCCTCATCACTGCTCAATGTATCCACCTCAGCTCTTAATACCCAGCTCATCGCCGGCCCTTAGAGAAAGTCTACCCTCTAAGGGTTAAAGGTGCGGTCGGTGAGGTCCTCACTCCACATGGCCCTTCCCAGAGGGCTTCCGTCGGTACTCGGTAAATTCATCATCCCGCATGTTGGATCGGGTGTTGGACAGGCGTTAAATATAGGCTAAAGAGATTTACAAGCTGGAACTACAAGGTCTCTGAGGGATGAGAGATGTCCGCTAGGAGAATAAGTCAGAGCGAGTACAGGAAGGTCGCAGAGCGCATGAAGAAAATACAGGAGGAGCAGAAGCTTATAGTTAGGAGAATGTCTAAAATAAAGTACAAAATAGCGATACTAAGCAACAAGGGTGGTGTCGGAAAGAGCTTCGTAACAGTCAGTCTCGCAGGAGCTTTAGCGATAAACGGTCGAAGAGTCGGTGTGCTCGACGCAGATATTCACGGGCCAACGATCCATAAAATGCTAGGGCTACCAACAGGCCTTGGTATGCCTGCAAGGAGTGACGGGACAATCTTCCCCGTAGAGGTGCCTCCAGGTATCAAGCTGGCAAGCATGGGCCTTCTATTGCCTGAGGATGAGACGCCAATAATCTGGAGGGGGAGCCTTAAGACTACCGCCCTGAGGGAGCTCCTAGCATATACTGACTGGGGCGAGCTGGACTACCTCCTAATAGACCTACCTCCTGGGACTGGTGATGAGCAGCTCACAATAGCCCAGATCATCCCTAACCTAACAGGCTTCATACTAGTAACGATACCAAGTGAAGTGTCAAAGGTCATAGTGAAGAAGGCGATAGCCTTCGCTAACAGGTTAAACAAGAAGATCATTGGAATAATTGAAAACATGAGCTACTTTAGATGCCCAGACGGGAGTATACAGTACATATTCGGGAAAGGAGCCGCAGAGGAGCTGGCAAAGGAGTACGGCATAAGGTTCTTGGGGAGGATACCGATAGACCCCAAGATAAGGGAGGCCAACGATAGAGGAAAACTGTTCTTCCTCGAGTACCCAGACAGTGAGGCCTCTAAAGCTTTCCTTGAGGCCGCTAAGAAAGTGATAGAAATAGTTGAGAGCGGTGAAAGAGGGTCAAATGAGTCCGAGGCGAGTGGCTAGCTCGCTGGCCTTATACTCCTTTGATAGCTTTACGTAGGCCTTCTTCTCCCCTCTAGGTGTTATCAGTGTCCTGACCTTGTCGACTTTAACTCCATAGATCTCCTCTACAGCCTTCTTTATCTGGTGCTTTGTTGCGTCCCTCCTTACTATGAGGGTGAGTGTGTTTTGCTCCTCTATGAGTTGGAGGGCTTTCTCGCTCATATGTATCCTGATGATTACCTCCTCATTCCTCAAGGCACTATCACCCTATACCTCTCACCAAGCTCCCTTAGTGCGGTGTCGGTTATGAACATTAGCCTACCAGGTTCTCCTCCCGGTGCCAGTACAAGCACGTTGATATGGGCTGGTTCTACAACGTCAACTCCTGGGAGCCCCTTGACCGCTTTGGCGAAGGGGCTGTTGTGGTCGTCTAGCACGAAGAGTATGCTCTTAGGCTTCTTCAGCCTCCTACCTCTCCTCTTACCCTTGCCGGCTCTCTGCCTTATCTTCTCCTTAGCCCGGATAATATCGTCGATTACTCCGAGTTTCTCAAGGAGTGCTAGAGCCTGTTTCGTTGTTGTTATCTTAGTTAGAACTTCTTTCTCGACCACTATGGGGAGGTATTGTGTGTTGAACAGGTGGCCCCTAGCTTTGACTATCTCTGGAACGCTTGTGGCGGCGAGCGCGCTCATTGTTCCAAGGATCTTCTCCCTCCTGTTCACTCTCTCGTGAATGACCTTCTCAACCCTTGGTGGGTGTGCCAGTCTTCCCCCTCTAGTCATGTTTACTAGTGCTCCCCTGAGTGTACCCCTTATTCTAGGCACTCTCGAGACACCGTGGTGTGCACCTAGGCTCCTCGCGCTCGTCCTTTTGCCTGCCATTGGGTCTCGTCCTTTTGGCTGTAGGCGTGCTGTGAACTCGCTGAGGAATACTCTCCTTATGAGATCCTTCCTTATGGGTAGCCTGAACACGTCCGGGAGTACTGCCTGGCCCGCGTCTCCCCCCTCCCACGTGTATACAGGGACTGAGAGGGGCTCGCGGAGGTAGAGTGCTGCTACCGTGTATACCATCCTAGACCACCCCCAGCTAGTTGCCCTGCTTACTTGAGAGGCTTAGATAAGTGATCCTGGGCGGGTGTGGGGCGACGAGCGTCTTCTCGCTCTTCCTCTGCTCCTCAAGCAGCTTCATATACCACCTGGGCACCCTGACGGGCCACCTCAACACTACGGGTCTCTTGGGAACGCCTGGTATGCTCCCTGCTAGCAGCATATAGCTGCTCTTCACAACACCGTAGTGGAGGAATCCGCCGGCAGGTGTGACCTCATACCCCTTTTCGCCTATAGCTAGAACCCTCTTGTTATACTCTGTCCTCCTATGATATCCGGTCTGACCTGCCTGTGGGATCTCCCACCAGGTACCCTTTCCATGGCTCCTTGCGCCAACCCTTCTGCTACCTTTCCTGTGCTTGTGCCATCTGGGGAGCTCCTTGACTCCCCACCTCTTCACGGGCCCTTGGAACCCTTTGCCTCTCGTGACTGCTATTACGTCAACAAGCTGCCCAGGGTAGAATACGTCCTTGACGGATACCGTCTTGCCTAGAATCCCCTTTGCGTACTCGAAGAGCTTTTGGATATCGTTGACGCCTCCCACTTTGACCTCGAGCAGGTCAGGCTTCTTCTTGCTCAGTCCTCCGACAAGCTTAGGCTGTGTAGCTATTATGACCCTAACGTCTCTAGCCTTATCGAGCATGTCTTCGAGCCTCTTGATCTTCTCCTCTGAGAAGCCTCCTAGGGTGGGTATCTTCCTGTGGAGCTCTAACTCGCTCGGAGGCTCTGCCCAGGCCTCGCCCATACTGTAGAGGCCCCTGTTTGGGTCGTAACCGTAAAGCCTAATGCCGAACACGAAGACGGGAGGGGTCTCGACTATAGTGACGGGGACAAACACCTCCTGGCCCTTCCAAGGGCTCCCCAGCCTGTCCTCGATAATATAGGCATGGGTCATGCCTGCCTTGTAACCGAGGAATGCAAGTAGCTTTGGCTCGCCTAGATCCACTTGTGGCCAGCTCTTCACTCTTGGTACTAGCCTGCTGGCTCTCTTCCTCGGCGAGTACCCTAGGCTCCCTCTTCTAGGTGCGCTCTTCTTACGTGCTCCCATTGTAGATCCCCGACTCTAGTAGTGTCTTGAATCCTATACGGGTCTCCCTCCCTCCAGGGGAGACGGGATACAGAGTTAAAAAGTTGAGCCCCACTCGCAGTGTTTATTCTCCCCTTCGAGACGATAGGAGGTTCTCTGCTTTCTCCGCTATACTCTTATCTACGGTCTCATACGTGTAGTAACCTATGAGGTCGTAGAACTCTCTCCTCGTCATGATCTTAACAGGGACAGCATTATCTATGAGAGGCTTCTGCGTGCCATGCTTTAGTATGGTCTCAAAAGCAGTCCTGGCAGCACCCATCGCCATTCTAAATGAGGTAACGGGGAAGATCACAATCTTGAAACCGGCCTCCTTAAACTGCTCCACCGTCAGGTAGGGTGTCTTCCCGAACTCCGTCATATTGGCGAGTAGAGGCACGTTGGGGAGGGCCCTAGCAAACTCTTTGAACTCTTCCAGGCTACGGAGAGCTTCCGGAAATATTATGTCAGCCCCAGCCTCCACGTACATCCTAGCCCTTTCTATTGCACCCTCTAACCCCTCGATGGCTCTCGCATCCGTCCTTGCCACGATCAGTATGTCCTTTCTCCTCGCCTCAGTGGCTGCAATGATCTTCTTCACCATCTCCTCAGGCGGTACTAGTTTCTTGCCAGCAAGATGCCCGCACTTCTTAGGGAGTACCTGATCCTCTATCTGAACCGCAGCAGCTCCAGCATCCTCCAACTCACGGATAGTCCTCTGGACGTTTATCGCCTCCCCGAAGCCTGTGTCTGCATCTACTATAAGGGGTATGCTGATAACATTCGTTATATATTTAGTCATCATAGCGAGCTCAGTGAGAGTAATAATGCCGAGATCAGGCATAGCCAGCAGTCCCGTGAGGGCGGCGCCAGAAAGATACACAGCATCGAACCCCATGCTCTCGGCGAGAAGCGCGACGCTAGGAGAGAACACGCCGGGGGCAACTATAATCTCCTTCTCCTTAATAATCCTCCTAAGCTCGGCGCCCGGGTTCTCGAGTCTCGACTTGTAGAGGAATGCCATACAGTCCACCCCAAAGGTTTAGGTACACGGGTAGCTCTACTTATAACTGTAGACTGAGAATGCTATCGAGGAGGTGAGCGGTATGGGTGGGAGGCAGAGAACCTCGCTGTTTATGGAGAAGGGAAGAAAGGAGGAGGAGCAGGCTCAGGCCACTAAGGCCAAGAAGGGTTATAAGAAGAGGAAGTAGAATTGTCATGTACGAAATGGCCTCCACCAAGGAGATCCAAGCCTTTTTACCTGGCTGTTGCAGCCTCGGTTCTGAATACTGAGCCCACTCTCCCCCTGAAGACGATAAAGGCGTCCGAGATAGCTAGGGCCGCAGCAATCTACAGAGCTGATAAACTCATAGTATACAGAGACCCGTATTCTACGTGGAAGGATTATAGACTGCTCAAGACGCTCCTCGAATACATAGTGACACCGCCGCATCTGAAGAAACTTGTCTTCCCAAAAGATCCTAAACTGAGATTTGCAGGCCTCATCAAGCCCCTACAAACACCTGCTCACATGGTTCCAGATAAAATAAGGCCGGGAACAGTGCTCGACGGAGTAGTAGAGAGCTGCGGCCAAGGGACGTGCAGGATACTCCTAGGAGTAAACAGGGAGGGCTTCACCCAGGAATTTAGAGGTGCAAGGCCTGGAACAATTGCAACATTCAAGGTAGAGAGGGTGGAGAACGGTGTCATAAGACTCAGATACTACCGGCCATCACACTACTGGAACCTCAACGTGGAGGGTAGCAGGAACATTACCAGACTAGCAAGGAGTTTGTCGGAGCAAGGTTTTCTGATAATAGGCACGAGCCGCCTTGGGAGATGTGTTGGTGAGTGGATAAGTGAACGTATGAGGGCTGCGAAAGGTTTCCTCCTAATATTCGGTGGCCCCAGAGGCCATGTATGGGACTCCGTGGATAGGAACGTGATGGACGTCATAGTTAATACAATCCCGATCCAGGGTACAAGGACTGTGAGGACTGAGGAAGCTATTCTGGCATCCCTCTCCTCGATATCACAATACTTCCGGGACTAGGAATATTACACTCACTACCCTCTCGCACCCCCTCTTAAATAGGCCTCATCTCATCTCCTACGGGTGTGAAGCCTTGGCCTTCCAAGACCTGTTAGCGCTGGTTCAGGACGCTACCAACAAGGTGACAGCACTAGCATGGGCGTTATTCCTATTCACATGGAGCCTGGGCTGGACACTCAGGGGCTCACCAATACCAATAGGTAAACTCAAGAGAATGGGCGGGAGCCTCGTAGAAGACTCTGTATGGGCAGCCTTTTGGCTTGCGGTCGGTAGCACCGTGTTCAACCTCATCGTGTACCTGGTGAACCTTGTGACGGGAGGCTAAGGGAATAGAGTAGCCCGGGGTGCCCCTAGGATGGCGGGAGAGGTTGACTACCTCATCCTAGCCTACCGTCTCTCAGTCCTAACATTCTACCTAGGAGCACTCATCTACGCGCTCCCCATACCCTATCAGGGCTTGAAAAGATGGGCACCCCGCCTCTTAGCGGACGGTATAGGGGCGTTAGTCATAGTCCTAGTCTTTGAGGCACTCTTCCAGCTCGCTAACACACTGGCAGCCATGGCGGGAGGCTCATGGGAGCTCCTAGAATCATGGGCAATGGGGGGCATAGCGGAGTTCCTCACAATCAAAGCTGTAGCAGCACTCCTTAACGTCCTCCCAGACCCTCTGGGAGTCCTCCGTGGTGCACAGGTAGTCGTAAAGCCCCTAGACAGGCTAGCAACTACGGCACTATTCTTCATAGCCTTCATAGTAGGGCTAGCCGAGATCGTGAAAGTGTACGGCCGCCTCCTAGCAGCGATAGGCGTAGCCCTCTACGCCGCCCCCTTCCGCGTGGCAAGAAGCGCTGGAGCATGGCTACTATCATTCATACTAGTATTCACAGCAGGACTCCAAGCACTTCCCGTATTTGCCACAGCAATAGGAGGAACCCCCCAACCGATAGGGATAGGGCCGATAGCTGAGAAGGGGTTAGCACTCCTCAAAGGGAACGTGTCAACAATGGAGGGCCCTGCGGACGGTGTCATTCTGGTAACAGACGCGGACACGGGTGAAGTATACGCGGTATACCTGGCCGAGAATGGAACCATAATGAACGATCACGGCTCCACGATCGTCACAATACCTAGCAAGCCAAACCTCGCCTATAAACTAGTATACCTCAACGTCACATTCTACCTGGAACCATATCCTGTCAACAAGACCGACTACAAGATAGTAGAAGGAGCGTGGAGCATAGACCTCAAAACATCATATGCACTAACAGCGCGGAACGGGATAGCAGTTTACACGAACGGGGAGATCCTCTCAGCCTCAAGAAATGGTGGGACAGTTGAAGGTGTAATCCACCTACAACAAGGCCAATACGTATCAGTAAGGTATGTCGACGGGTGTACTATTGACATTGACCCTGGAGGCCTCCAGGAAGTAGGAGAATCGGAATGGCAGTGGGGAGACCTTCACGGCCAGGCCATTAAGTATGAGGCACCAGACGCTGGAGACTACCACTTCCAAGTAACAGCGGACTGCCCACAACTACACATCTCATATGATACAAAGGACTATGTTAACATAGCGAAGAAGATCGCAGCCTACTATGACATAAACGTTATCCAAGCGTTCATAGCGTACTGGTTCACGATCCCCACGATTTACATAGCGATACTAACCTCAGCCAGCCTAGGTGTGGCCAGGCTACTGGGAGGAAGGGAAAGGTTCCCCTTAAGGGTCTTCTAGAGGGGAGATCCATGGGCTTGTTCGATATTAGTATAGGAATATTAGCAATAATAACAATAATATTAATGTTTAGAAATCTTAACGAGTCGGGACTCCAGGGGCTAAGACCACTTAAAAAGTGCGGTTCAGAGGAAGTGATCCTCCAAGGAGTCAGACTAGAGCCTACAATCTATATCGCCCAGCTCCCACGGGGAGATCCCGACCCCACACTGGGTGCGCGTCTCACAACCCTCATAAGGCAGTCCGGCCTGAACGTCACCTTAGCATTTACACTAGTGAAGGCAGATAAATCTAAATTAATAAAAAGATTAGAAAAGGAAATAGAAAAAGTCTCCCTAGCATATGAGGCCACAAAGTCGAAGAAGTATGGTGAGAAGCTCAAAACACTAGAGGCCCTCTACTCAGACGTGCTAAGAAGTACCCGACCCTATACTGGTGCTACCACCCTAATAATATGGCACCCCCCAAGGCACCCCGGAGCGGAGGCCCTCAAAACACTAATTGAGGCGGAGACCGGCCTCGTGTTTAAACGTGTATCATCGAGCATAATAGACGCCCTATTAAAACCCCTTACCGTGACAGGCTCGTCACATATCGAGATCGCAGTCCCCTGGCTCGAGGAGACAGGAGACAACTCCGTAGTCCTCGGAGTTAACCCCGAATATAACAGCCTTGTAACCCTAAAGTGGCCCGAGGACTTCGAGACACATATAGGAGTATTCGGCCCTACAGGCAAGGGGAAGACAGTCCTAATGGCCGGTATAATGCTCCAGCTATCCATGCTCCAGGAGGAGACAGGGGAGCCCAACATCATAGTCATCGACCCCAAAGGAGACCTGGCAGCATACGCTTCAAGGATACCCCATTCAAGCATAGAGATCCACCAACCAAGAGTCGAAATTAGAGAGCTATGCACACGCCCAGCCATACACATTATAGAAAACCCGGATATAGAAGCCGGGAGAAGACTCATCTCAGATCTTCTCGAATGCTACTATAAGGATAAGCCTAGACGGAGAACCGTAATCTTCATAGACGAGGCCTGGAAGTTCATAGATGTGGCAGAACATTACCTGGAGGAGAGCATCAGGCAGGGGAGAAGCCTCGGCCTCCATATAGTATATGCAACCCAGGCATTCAGCGATGTGAACAGCAACATAGTGGAGAACACTGGGACACTCATAGTCTTCGGGTCAGACTCGGAATCATACACCGAAAAAGCCGATAGGCTTGGAGTCCCGTCTCAGATGGTCAGGTACCTGCCTGTCGGGTCAGCGGTTGTAAGGAAGAGGAGCTCTATTCCTGTGAGACTGAAAGCGTTCAACTTTGCGGAATACCTTAAATAACCGGGAACGCGCCAATAGGGTGTGGCCTCAGAGGATACTCCCGGGGGAAGAACTAATGGGTAAAAGGCTGAGACAGCAGAGAGCAGGTAAAGGATCTCCCACGTACAGAAGCCCAAAGCACATACACCCAGGCCCAGCACGCTACCCACCACTATCGAACGAGACCTATAAGGGCAAGATCGTCGAACTACTACACGACCCAGGCCGTTATGTGCCCCTCGCAAGGGTAGTACTTGAGAATGGAGTAGAATTCCTAACACCAGCAGCAGAGGGTAGCTACGTGGGACAAATAATAGAGGTAGGCCCAAACGCCAAGCCAGAGCCCGGCAACATCCTCCCAATAGAGAACGTCCCAGAAGGGACAGAGGTGTTCAACATAGAGATAAGACCGGGAGACGGAGGAAAACTCGCAAGACAGGCAGGGAGCTATGCCCTAGTAGTTGGAAGAACGGGAGCGAAAACACGTATCAAACTGCCGAGTGGGAAGGAGAAGGACATACCAAACGGCTCAAGAGTAACCATAGGGATCCCAGCGGGAGCGGGGAGAACAGAGAAGCCCCTAATGAGGGCAGGAAACGCATACTACAAGTGGAAGGTGAAGGCTAGGAAATGGCCTAGAGTGAGAGGTGTAGCAATGAACGCAGTAAACCACCCATTCGGCGGAGGAAGCCACCAGAGGAGGAGCCACCCCTCAACTGTAGCAAGAGAAACCCCACCAGGAAGGAAGGTAGGTCACATAGCAGCAAGGAGGACAGGAAGGAGGAAGAGGTAGCCGGCCCTACTCCAAATATTTCTCCAGGTGACCAGCCTGTCAGCCATCTAAGCAAAGCCATAGCCGAGAAGATACTCGCCAGCACATACTATTCTCGAAGCCACAGTCCAGGCCTTCATCGGTCTACCCCCATAGATCTTCACAACTTCACCAGCTAACCCTCTAATCCTCTTCGAGACTCTCCCCCTAGGGAACACTCCTATAACCAGCCATGCCCCCTCCTTTAAGCTCAGTCTGGCAACGTCGACAACGCTCATGTCCCTCCCATCCTCTTCGAGGAGGACAGCATAATCGATAACGCTTTCGAGAGGCCTCTTCAGCTCCCAGATAAGGGGTCTCCCCTCTGGTGGCACTCTCCCTGTCTTGAGGAGCTGCGCCATAAGCCCCTTGAAGCGGTCGTAGTGTTTTGGCAGTCTAGTGGCAGGGTCTACTGCGAACACTCTACCCTCTATAGTGTGGAATAGAACCTCCACCCTCCCATCCTCTGCGAGGGGGGAGTCTAGGATGTTAAGGAGTGTTATATGGAGGATATCAGGCCTCCCACGCTTCCACTTATAGGGCAAACTCTTGAGGGCGTCATAATGGAGGCTCTTATCGAGGAGAACATCTCCTGGGGAGAGGCCGTACCTCCGAGCGGTGGCAACGATCTCAGGGTGACCCCACAGGTGCCTAGGGGCTAGCTCAAGGGACGCCTCTACTAGGAGAAACCTTAACCTTCCCTCCACAACTCCCTCCTCCTAGCTTCTAGGAGCCTCTCCTCCACCCCCATATAGGAGGCGGCGGTCAGCACCTTGACGCCAACTTCTCTAGAAGCCCTCATGGTATCGTTGATCTTCTCCGCATACCTTATATCACGTAAGAGGTGGTGATCGACGACCAAAACCTCCGGTTTTACGAGCCTCACAGCCTCAGCCATGCCCCTAAGCCCCTCCTCGACGTGCTCAACAGGAACTTTAAAGCCCGCAAAGTAAGTTGGAGGGCCGTCGACAACCATAACTCTAGGCCTAGGCCTCGACCACGACCTGAGTATCTCCAGGGCCGCCGGATCAGCAGGGCCCTGCACATCACTAGTGTAGACCAGGCTCTCGTCCCTATCAACTATCCTAACCATTATGACCCGTCCAACCCGCGTGCCAGGATACCCGTGCCAGACAGGGGGAGAGAGATCCACCCTCAAACGCCCAATGGATACCGTTTGCGAATCACCGTAGACGATGTCTCTTGCGATCTCGGCGACACCCTCCTTCTTGAGTAACCTGTAAGACCGTATAGCCTGGCTCCTGTTGATATCCCTGCGGGGGTGCTTGATTATGAGTAGCTTCCCACGGTAGAGATCCGGCTCACCCCTTATATAATGGTCGTAGTGATAATGTGTTATGACGACCACACTAGCCTCCCCCATAGCATCCCTAATCCTATCCAAAGCCAGCTCGAGCTCCCGCTTTTCCAACTCGTGGGGCGGTAAGCCGAAGCGGCGGGGTGCTAAGGATGCTCCCGGATCTATGACGATGAGACCCTCACTAGTCTCGACCGCGAGGGCTAAACTCCTCACTCCCATACTGTCAGCGGCCAGTATTCTCAGTCTCATTCCTACCTCCAAGTGTTCCCCATACAGGATCTGTCTACTTCAACCTTAGCCTTTTTAGCTGCGAGTAGTATATCTCTCTCATCGACCCTTAGCCATGAATACTCTCTCATAGCCTCACAAAGGCTTATCCTCTTAACCCGAGATCGTTGGAGTTCATAGAAGAGCCTCAAGACCTTATCCGCTCTCGTCATAACATCCAATATCGCCCTTTCAACATCGCCTAGGTAGAGGTACCTAGCCCTTAGTAGGATCTCAACGATCCTGTTAATTCTCTGGGGGACACCAATTATACTGTTACGGAGCATGATCCTTCTAGGCCTCCCCCATGGAACTAGAGTATCTAGTACCCTACTGATACCAGGCCTCGGGATCCTATCCACAACTCCCCCTATTAGGAAGGCATCGGCCTCCAACACGTCACTGGGGCTCAAAACCTCTTGAGCATCAGGCCTCAGAATCACAACCCGATCAGCCTTCAACCTCCAAAGAGCCTCTCCCGCCTTCTCCTTAACGATTATCATCTTATTATTACCGGCCACTGGCCACAACCACTCCCTAGTGTTTGAGGGAGCGCTTGATAGGAGGAGATGGCGATCCCAGAGGTATTCGCGAACCACAGATAATGATAGTGCCAACTGTAGTCTCAGACTGGAAAGCTCTTCCTTGCTGTGGATAGGCATCAGTGAGAGATCTATTGCGAATATAGGTAGTGGAGGATCAGGGAGAAGCCTTTCAAGGTCTCTAAAGGTTAGAGTGGGGGAGCCCCCCTCTTTAACAAGAGAGAAACCGGCCGGAACCCCGTCCCTCCCGCCGACGATGCCGTGTCCCCCACATTCGAAAAGGAGTCTCCCAACCCGTGGCCTATTGACAACGCTATACTCGCGGACAAGCATTTCGACAGCTACATATTGAAAACCCAGCCGGGAGACCTTCCTCGCTTCAAAAGGAACTAGTAGACCGATCTTATCAACCCCACTC
>WAOT01000024.1 GCA_015521115.1 Desulfurococcales archaeon | reverse complement strand
ATAATATACCGTACTCCTCGGCTATGGGTGCTGCAGCTATCGTCAGCCCGCTACTATATGGGCCTAATAGGAAGTTGACACCATCCACGAGAATGAGTTTCTCATATAGGGCCTGCACGTTCTCTCTTCTTGACAGATCATCATAATACTTAAGTTTCAACTTATAGAAACGTCCGCCGACCTGAATACCGCCGTGGCTATTATACCAGTTGATAGACGCTAGTGCCCCGCAGAGGAGTTGGCGCCCCTCTTTCTCGAACTTCCCCGATAGGCTGACGCTCATCCCTATGGTTATAGTTCCGTACTCTCGAGTCGTTGTAGTCGCATTCTCCCCACTGCTAGCAGGTGTAGTATTAGTGTTAAGCCCGGTCGTCGTCATGTTTGTGTGCATTGTTGTACCGCCAGTAGCTGTCGTATGCGTCGTATACGTAGCGGGGGTAGTGGTGCCCGTGTTAGCCCCCCTAGGTGTTACATTACCAGTTGAGCCCCCACCGCCCGTGTTCCGCCACATGAATAGTATGGAAGCCAACAGTAGGACTACAAGAACTATAGACACATAAACCAATACCCGGGAGCGGCCTTGACCGCTACTCACAGCCCGTCACCACATGCCCGTGGGATGCAATGAATGAATCGACCAAATATTATTGTTTTAACGGCCCTTGTTGAGTGTTGGTTACTCCCATATAGCAGCTACCGATTCATGCATACGCATAGCCTGTTACGCACCTATATTTTTCTATAAAATTATTCTATATGTTTTGGTGTTATTGTGTGGCTTGGCGGTTCGCCCTTTACCTGTCTGACCGCCACGTATATTCTCGTTATCTCCAGTTCTGGAGGTAGTATTGCTGCCGCTTTTCTCAGTGTCAGTCTCCTTATCTTTTCTATCGTTTCAGGTGTTGCATCAGCCCATTTTGCCTCTGCGAGTATAGCCCTTCCTTCCTTTTGATTTAAGAGGAGTATGTCTATTTCTTCGCCCTTCCTTATTGCGGGGCCTACGAGCTTGTAGCCTTTCGGGGCGTATTTTTTCTCTAGGTATTCTCCGACTAGCTCCTCCCATGTCTGGGCCGTGTGGGCGTCCAGCCTCTCATATACTCTCCTCTCCGCCTCACTGACGAGGCCTATCTCGAGGAGGGATAGTATGGGTTCCACGAGGTTGTACCATGTCCTGAGGATCGGGTCTCTCACCCTGTAGAACCCTCTGCGGCTGTGGAAGGGGGTTACTCTTTTGACGAGCCCAAGGTCTAGTAGGGTGTGGAGTGCCTTGTTGACATGCCCAATATCAAGCCCAGTGACATTAGCTATCTTGCCCGGGGTAGTGTACCCCCTAGCGATAGCACTCAGCACTGCATTATAGGTGTGGGGCTCCCTGAAGTGCTCCCTCAGGAGTAGATCCCTCTCAGCCACTAGCGGGCTATCAATATCTAGGATGAGCCTCCTGACCGCCTCCCTAAGCATCCTCGATCCTCTTATAAGGCAGTAGTAGAAGGGGATCCCACCGATTAGTGAATATAGCCTTACACGGTCAACAGGGCTCCAGCCTGGAACCACCTCCTTCAAGCAGCTGAAGGGTAGGAAACCCAGTTTTAGACGGCTTGTTGCCCTGGCATAGAGTGGGCTGCCTCCCCCTAGAACCTGCCTCTCCATTATCCCCACAAGGCTCCCGCTCACTATTAGGAGTGTGTCGTACTTATCCAGGTGGAGGTCGATGAACTCTTGGAGCTCGCTAAGGACACCCTCATAGGCCCTGACCCAGTAGGTGAACTCGTCGATAACGATGACCTCAGCACCCAGCCGGGAGATTATGGCTAGGAGCTCCGTTAGCCTAGTGGGCCTCAACGAGGTGAGGGCCTCCTCTCCAAGCTGGTCTCGTGCAGCCTCGGCCATGAGCTGGAGATTCCTCCCATGACTCGTGAGCTGCGCGAGATAATAGACTGCTCTCACGCCCCTCCGCGAGGCCCATTCCCTAAGGAGTCTGGTCTTACCAATCCTCCTCCTACCGTAGACGACTACAAACCCGGGCCTCCCCCTAAAGGCCCTGTCAAGGGCTTCCAGCTCCCTCTCTCTATCCAGGAATGGACACCTCACACCCCAACCCCCAATTTCCTTACTCTAGAGTAATGTACTCGAAGGTAATGTACTTTAGAGTACACTTACGTCACTCCTACTCCATAGAAGCCTCCACATAAGACTAGGCAAGGGGCTGTCTCCCTATCGGACACAGTTGTCAAGCCCCTGCTGCTCTTCAATAATAGTCCCTAATACCAGGACGTGGGGGATAAATCACATATCCAGAGCACAATTGTGGGCATCAATAAGCGGAGCAGGGAGATCCGAGCGCAAGACTGCCAAGCTCTAAGCCAATCCTAGACTATACGGAGACTTTAGAGGTAATAACCTTGGGACTGGGACAATTACCAGGAGTGGGGAGGGCCGATGACGCCTTTAAGATAGCCCCCTACTGTTGAGGGGGCGCGTGCTACCAGCCCCAATTAGGGGGCTGGGGATGGCATGGGGCCAAAGCACTGAGGCCCACCCCGGGGTTAGAGGAGGAAGCCCGCTCTATCCTCTCAGTCTAACATCAATTAATGATGTAGTTTCACGTGTCCCGGTGATAGGTAGTTTTCGGGTCTAGCCGGGTTGATGGGGTGCTTGCCTTATTGTTTGTAACGAGCTTCAGGTTAGTGCTAGGGCTATTTTGTATGCTAGTGGTGCTAGTCCTGCTATGATTGCGGCATGGGTTGGTGCTCTTAGTGTTCTCCTGAGGCCGTAGGCTGTTAGCATTGCGCCTATGAGTAGGAGTGTTAGGCCTATTGGGGTGGTGGTCGCCATTGCCAGGGTTTTTATTGTTAGGAGGCCTTTGAGCTCTAGGTATGCTACTCTCAGAGTGTAGGGTAGGAGGCTGCTGGCCCTCACTGCGAAGACGTCGTAGAGTGGTCTGTCCCTGTCGAATGGTGCTAGGAATATCATTATGATTATAGCGTCCACCAGTGCTGGGACTATTGGGAAGAGGAAGGAGTAGACTAGTGCCCTGAAGGGAGCAGTTAATAGGCCTACAGGGTTTAGGCCGAGTAGTGAGCGGGCGGCCTCTACTAGTAGGATTAGGAAGAATAGTGTTATTGAGGCGCCTATCCACGCCCCGAAGTATATGCTTGCAGTCACGTATATGCCGTGTCTGGAGAGCATTTTCCGGAGTCTCGTGTAGAAGCGGCGGGGGTTTAGGAGGGCTTCGACGGGTGCTAGTAGTCCTTTTAAGATCAAATCTCTGCACCCCACTTAATGGTCTCCCAGTTAATACTCCTTCCCGTCCTTCTTGTGATCCTCCTGGTTTAAAGAGGCTTTCGAGGGTGTGGTGTTTTGCCTGTTTTAGGGCCGGATACTCCTATAGGTAGATCCGGGGTGGCCCCTGCCCCTCTGGGTGGGTGGGGGCCGTTCGAGGTATATTAGGCCTGGTTGGATAGCCATATGAGGGGGATTGAAAGGTATGGCTGAGGAGAAGAAAAAGCCCCGCGATATAACCGATCTCCCCGGGATCGGGCCTAGTACCGCGCAGAAGCTTATAGACGCTGGGTTTACGAGCATCGAGGCAATAGCTGTAGCCACCCCACACGAGATAAGCCAGATAACAGGGATACCCCTACCCACCGCGCAGAAGATCGTTCAGGCCGCTAGGGAGGCCCTGGATATCAGGTTTAAGACTGCTAAGCAGTTGAAGGAGGAGAGCATGCTTGTGAGGAAGATCACAACGGGCAGCAGGAACCTAGACCAGCTCCTCGGCGGCGGTGTGGAGACTAGGACGATAACCGAGTTCTTCGGAGAGTTCGGCAGCGGCAAGACCCAGATATGCCACCAGCTCAGCGTGAACGTGCAGCTCCCCGAGGACAGGGGCGGGCTGGAGGCTAAGGCCGTCTACATAGACACTGAGGGGACATTCAGGTGGGAGAGGATTGAGCAGATGGCGAGGGGCGTGGGGCTCGACCCCGACGAGGTCATGGAGAACATATACTGGATAAGGGCGATAAACAGCCACCACCAGATGGCGATAGTAGACCAGCTCTTCGACCTCCTGAAACGGGAGAACATAAAGCTAGTCGTAGTAGACAGCGTCACAGGCCACTTCAGGGCAGAGTTCCCGGGTAGAGAGAACCTAGCGATGAGACAGCAGCTCCTGAACAGGCACCTCCACCAGCTCGCGAGGCTAGCCGAGATCTACAACGTGGCAGTCGTGATAACAAACCAGGTAATGGCGAGGCCAGACGTCTTCTACGGAGACCCCACGACAGCAGTGGGAGGACACGTCCTCTACCACGCCCCAGGCGTGAGGGTGAGGCTGAAGAAGAGCAGGGGCAACAAGAGGATAGCGAGAATAGTAGACGCACCACACCTACCCGAGGGAGAGACCGTATTCGTGATCACTGAGTACGGAATAAGAGACCCAGAGTAAACTGATCCCACAATAAGACCCCACTACGGGGTCGGGGCCGGGATCTCACCTAACATAGTATATTAGTCTTTCCCATTCATTCCGTGGGAGACGCCTAATTATATGAGGTAATACTAGAAACCATAATAATTGACCCTAAATCCTCGGGAGGGGAGGGTGCATGCAGGAGGAGAAAATCCTCCTAACATAAAGATAGTAAGAGGTTCGGGGTTAGGAGGAGACAGGTCAACATTAGATACATGGGGGCCACCAAGACAACCATATATGATTGAGCAGAGCGCAGGGATGACATAATGCGTGACCGGCTCCACCAGTTCGAAAATTGGCTCAGGACAGTTATGGGGAGCGAGGGCGCAACAGGCCAAGCCCGACCCCTACCGCCTAACATTGAATTCCTACCGGGCCACCATGCTAGGCTTCAGAGGCTCCTCTACATACTGAGGGGTTCTCTACTTGGGGGGAGCGTGTTCAGGGTAGGGGAGTATGTTATCGCTGTAGACAATGAGAGATCCGCGAGAACCCTTGACAGGCTCATTCGCTACTGTCTCGTGGCCCTGAGAATAATATTCAACACCTGGGAGGAGCACCCGCAGACCGGGGAGACTCCGACGTTGTCTAGGGTCTCAATCCACGACTTATTCGATGTTGTCTTGGGAGGATTCGTTGTGGGGTACGACTACGACGCGAGAAAATACTTTGTGATGCCGATCTCAACCGTCACATCAAGCCTCCTCCTGAACTATCTGAAATGTGGGGGAAAGAGTGAGAAGGCCGTTAGGAAGATCCTAGGCTTCGATCTACATAGGTGGGAGTACCCTACCAGGTTAGAGGGGCCCGCCAGGATCAGGCTCCAAGGAGACCTGACCCTCTGGGTTCTGGAGCTGGAAGATAGTATGAGGGAGACCGCTAAAGCCGTCGAGCTATATGAGGCCTATCAGATCATAACCCAGACTCTGAACGATAATGTAGCTCGGGCTGTATATATGGTGATCAAAGATAGTGGAGTCCCATCAGAGGACAGTCTCGCAACGCTCGTCTCAAAGGCAGCCGCGGAGACAGTACTATCACTAATAGACCCAGACCTAGCCACACCCGATAACGTCAAAGAACTCTTGAAATCGGTTCATGCAGAAGCCGATATAGGCATAGTGGAGGGGAAAGTTGATAGGCAGTCTAGGCCTGGAACCGTCCATGTAGATATTAAGCTAGACATAGGCAACGCTGAGGAGGTTGGAGCCCTCCTCCACGTAAAGCCACCTAGAGCCCTCCACGACATGGTCATCAACACACTCAGCCGCCGAGGAGAGAGGCAGCACCAAGTGGAAAACCCGCTTAGGACTTCTGAGAGGATCCTATCGCATCAAGTATTGGAACAGGCGCTCCATGGAGAGTTAAACCCTGAGATCGTCCTCGAGGCCGCCTCCACCACACCTATCTTACCCCGCTTCTACACCCCAAGAGAAATTCGAGATGGCGACTGGGACGTGTGGATCCATATTGAGGCGGGAGCTCTGATCAAGAACACGGCTGGAACAATACTCGAAGCCTACATGAGGAAATGGCCAGATCCCATCATGGAACCGGAGCCTAAAGGACATGAGGTCTTGATCCAGGACAGCCACACTCTCCGGCTTAGAGGTATAGACCTGACAGGCACCAAATTCTTTAGAGACCTCGACATGAAGATCAGGTCAGACGCTTTCTGGAACTCAATAGAAGAAACCCTCAAATCCAAAGACCTGAGACGGGAGCTCTGCAAGGAGGAAGTCCTAGAAGCGGTCGGAATGATCTTCAACTGGAAAACTGGGAAAGCCTCCTACATCGCAGAAGGACAAATCACCGCTAAACACCACGAGCACGGCGAAACAAGACTAAACCTCAAAAAACCCACCCTAGTCATAGTAGATCTACTCAACTCCTACCACTAAAACGCACACCCCCAAAGCGTACAACACCAAAGTTCCAAACTAAGCAAAGCACAAGAAGCCCCAAGAAAGACCTCACACTCTCCGAGACAGGAATACAACCGATAATAAATCAATCACCATGACAGAACATTAAGAGGTAAGGAGGAAAAAAATACCGGCTCATTGTTTATTATCTATGACGGGGGATGAATTATGTATGACCGTCGAATAATAGCCTTTCTACTGATCATTGTACTGGTCATTAACAGTGCTATCATCTTATTTAATAAGAATTATATAGTTAACTCATCAATTGAAAGAAATGGAGAACCAAGTTCCCCTCAATCGATTACCAGCGAAGAGGAATTGCTAGAATTTATAACCCAAAAAATTAATATTAATCTAAATAATTCAGATGACTATTACCTAATCTATTTGAGTGGAAGAACGTTAAAAATCAATTCAACATCTATACCGGAGATACTAGGGGAGAAACCCTCAGATGTATGCTTCCTAGCCTATGTGAATGGGAAATGGGAGATAGTGCCTTTCACCATAGTCCAATACATGAAATTCAAAAATGTTAAAAAAGCGTTCTGGGGATCTTCCCAGACTATAAATGAGGACAGCGTCATTATTCTAAAGATGCCTACATACGTGCCCAAAATAGAAAATCCACTAAACAACACACCCCCACAGGCGAGAGGGGCAAAGAAGTGGTTGTGGGTCTGGGTCTCGCTTCCAGGATCGAAATTCAAATACCCAATACTCTATGCCGAGAAATCCAAGAACATAGCAGAGATCTGTGGGTCAATACCATACACATACTCGGGGGCCCCAGTTAAGGGGATCGCGAAAATACAGCTGGTCAACACGCCCTGGCCAATCATATGGGCCCAAGAGCATAATATCTCAATACCATTCGACTTGTTCAAGCAAATTGTCTCAATAAAGCGGGGGGTAGTCTCAATATCATATAACATGAGCTGGAACCAGCCCCTGCCCGATGGAGGTGGAGGAGGCGGAGGAACTCTAGGATATGTCATCTTTAGTATGCCTATCATAGAACCATCAAACGAGAACCGTTGGATACCTATCAACATAACCCTGGATAGTAATAATCCCTCTCGAACTATCTATCTGCACCCGTTCTCTTATAATCAGCATGATGGGGTCAAACAGTCAAATAAAGCATGGTTTAAAATAAAATTGACAATTATCCCAAAATATAATCCTAATGACGAGGATGTTCACTTCTCCACATTATATATCACAATGTACCCAGGAACTAGTTATAGCCAGGAGAAAAGTGTTGACATAGCCAGTGTCTTCGGAGCAGGAGTTCCTGTCAGCATATCGTTCTCGACACCCGCCCAATATCCATACGGTTCTCATGACCCTAATATCCCATTCAAGTTTGAAATATTAAGTGGAAACTGGACATTAGATATTCAAGTTACGTATTACCTGAAATGGGAGAATTACACCGAATATTTACCATCTAATAAGAACAAGGTTCTTTATAAGGGATATTTCTCACCTATTTCGCCAGCACCTCCTCAGGCAGGATTATCGGGTACTATTGCCACACTAGTTATCCCAGCCGGCAGCTCGATATCAGATGCAAACTTAAGCACATTCGTCTTTTCACCTATTTCAAGTACTGCTATTTTTAGTGATAAAAATATTAATTCATCACAATACTATTTTAGAGTCAAATTCGGGCTGGAATTACCCAATGGATTTCCGGGCGGATGGTTCATATTTCATCCTGGGTCACTAGGCACCTGTGTAAAAAACCTCCCGGCTGTTACCGACCAATACATGATATACTATACTGTAACCTGTATCTTTAATGATATAGATTTAAACCAATTAAGCTACTATTTTAATACTGACTATAATCTATTTAACATCACAATAATATCATATCAGACTGTGGATGATAATTTACAAATTGATTTAAAAATAGAAGATAATTTATTCAAAAAAATTAACTTTACATCTATACCAATTGTTGATGTGCCATGGTCAACTGGATTCATACCCACACCTATTTTAAACTATGGAGAATTTTGGTATAACTTGTCAGCTATATCTCTTGAACGTTATAATGAGATACAAAATCCAATATTAAAATTAGCAGGATTCAAGAGATCAAGTGGATTTAATATAAAGTCTTCTATCTTCCATGACGGAACATTATTCATAGATATTTCTAGCTCAGGATATAACTATCTAAATTCAATATTCGGCTATTCAAATGTTGGTAAAATGGATTCGATCTATTTACATATTACTATAAATCCTATTCGGAACTATGAGCCGGTATGTACTGATACTGAGTCCATTAGAGTATACGGTATTCATGAAGAAGGTACTTTTCACCAAGAATTAGAAAAACATTTAAACATTATTAAAGAAATCCTTTCATGGACTAACTCGGCTAGGAAAATTTTGAACTACTTCAGTTATACTGTTAATATAGCTTATTACTTTATTAAATATAAATCAGTTGATGATGTTCAAATATCCTGTAATATTGTAGATAGACAAACGGATCCGAAGGCCGTCTACATTATAAGTGCGGAGAACTTTGGCTGGGATCCTGACGGGTTTGCGGACACGCTAACCGTTTATATGCCTGAAGTTCTCTTCCACAATCAACCATATGCTCCACAGTGTGGAACGATAATGATTAGTGGTAGAGTTAGTACTATTAATATTGGGTCTTTTGATCTAGCTGAATTCGGTACTGAGGAGCCCCAATATTACTGTAAGACGGGGTGAAGAGACTGTGAGAGATATTAAGTTTTTAGTTTTTTCTACTATTTTGTTAGTATTGTTTTCACAGGGTTATGTCATGCCCTATGTTGCGTCTCATCAGTTGATGCCTCCAACTGGGTTCCTTTTAGCTATATTATCTGCTATTTCATTTTCTGTTTTATATATTTACTCTTATTATATGATTTTAAGATTCTCACATTTGATTCCTGAATTATTAGACTTCCTGTGGAAATTTAAGTTTACAATTTTTCTAGTTTTCTTTATTTTCTTATCTACATTAGTTTTAGAGAAGTACTTTGGTTTAGGAGAGCTGTCAGTACTCGGGGGGTTGATCCTCATTCCTACCCAGATTATAGAGACGTGGAAGAGTAATAGGAGGCTGTCGCTTGTTTCTTCTATTTTTATATTTTTCTTTTTCAACATTATTTTGATTTTATCTGAGAAGCTTACTAAGTATCTCATTCTTAAGGGCATACCTGTCTATCTGTCGGTTTGGAGTTTTCTTTATAGTGATGTGCTGGTTAAGCATGATCTTTATCCGGGATGGGGTGTTCCTGAGCTGTTGGGGGTAATTGTTTTATCGTTAATTGTTAGAAGAGTTTATAGGTAGATTATATTGTTGGCAGTGATATTTTTGTTTTTGATATCAGGATGTGCGGTGTTAGGGTTGGTTTGGGGACTTCCCACCATTCCATTGGCCACCGTGTCTTCCCGACTGCTTCTACGTTGGCGAATAGTTCTTGTATTTTGCCGGTTATCCTGATCCTGTTTAGGCAGGCGCTGGGCTTGCCGTTCTTCACCAGGATGACCGCGTCTCTTGATACTGTTGAGAATGTGCCTTCCACGTAGTTCTGGTACCTGGTGTACCAGTTGTTTGTCACGTATATGCCCTCTCCCAGTGCTTCCAGCTGCTCCTCTTCTCCCAGGTCTCCGGGTTCTACTATGATGTTGAATGGTTCTGGCATTATGAGGCCTGCGTTGCCTGTTGTCTCAGTACCCATTAGCTTGGCTGTTTTGGTATTGTGTAGTAGGGTTTGGAGTACTCCCTCCGCTATTACTGGTTTATCCCTCGTCTTCACACCTTCAGCGTCGTGTAGGGTGTATTCGGGTAGATCCTTCCTCCTCGGCGCGTCAATTATTGTGAGCTTGTCGCTGACAACCCTCTGACCCAGCATCTCCGGCTTGATCCATGTCATTGCGAATATTAGGCGTGCAGCGCTTGCTGCGAATAGAACCTCGTTGACTAGGTTGCCGGCTATCATCGGGCTGAGGAGCACCCTATACTCTCCGGGCTCGATCTTCTCTAAGGGGAGCTTCTCACACTCCTCCGCTAGTCCCCTCGCGACCTGGATCGCCTTCCGGGCCCTCTCCCCGTTGTCATAGTTTACCCCAGTCCAGCTCCACTGGCCTGTCCTATCTCCGCGGAAGACTCTCATGTAGCCTTTGAACCATGTCCTCTCCCCCGTCAGCCTGTCGCCGTGGCTGTTGAGGAAGAGGCGCCTCACATATCCCAGCTCTGCCATCCCGGCAGCGGTGCCTACTAGGTCTAGCTCGAGGTCGCCTGCGAGGTCTAGCTGGATGTCGCCCTCTAGGTAGGCCTTTATCTTGGGGTCAACGTTGGAGTAGCTCTCCCCGTCCGCCCTCGGTAGTGGGGCGTAGAGGGGGCTGGGCTCCACAGCCTCAACTAGCCTGGCCGCCTCGGCCGCTGCTTTTTCCGGGTCATGGGCCGAGAGGCCGGTGTAGAAGATCCTCCCGTCCCTTCTTGCTAGGTAGAGGCCTACCTCTATAGTCCTCCAGTTCTGTGTTACGCTCGCCTCCCCGTTCGCTAGCTTGAGCATCCTGTTCGATACTTCCTCTACCGTTATAATGTACTCGTCCACCTTCCCCTCGAGGGAACGTATCCTCTTTTCTACCGCCTCAGCGATCTCATCTAACACCATTCCAAGATCACCTCACGACCACTCCCCTAAGCCTGATATGCGGGCCTCCCATTGTGACTGGGACTCCCTGCATGGGCTCCCCCTTACCGCAGAAACCGGGGTAGAGTTTGAGATCCCTCGCCGCCGCGTCAACGCTGCTGTAGAATCTGGGGCTCGTTATCTCGAGGACTACGTCCTTCAGCGGGTCTCCCAGTCTCCCGTTTCTGATCTCGTAAGCCTCCAGGCCTACATATCGGGCGCCCCACCTGTAGTCGTCTATGTTCCACTCCATGAACTTCTTAATGTAGACCCCCTCCTTCACGTCCTCTACGAGCTCCTCGAACGTGTAGTCGCCCGGGGCGAAATACGTGTTCGCCATCCTAACGATAGGCTCACTCTTATAGTCCCTGGCCCTAGCGGCACCATTACTCCTAACACCGTAGACAGCCGCGGTCTCACGGTTCTGCAGCATCTCCCAGATCCTACCCTCTAGTAGGAGGTAGCGGGGCCTTGCGGGGACTGCCTCGTCATCGTAGAGGTAGAACCCGAACGTGCCGGGTATTGTCGGGTCATCTATTACTGTTGAGGCCTCGCTCCCCAGCCTGTCACCTACCTTATACTCCCTCCAGTAGCTGAGGCCTGCCTGCGCCGCCTCTCTACCTAGTATCCTGTCCGCCTCGCTGGGGTGGCCTATAGACTCGTGGACGGCTATCCCTGCAAGCTCGGGGCTTAGTACGACGTCGACCTCACCCTTTGGCCCTTTCCGGGCCTTTACGAGGGCTATACCGAGGCTTCTAACGTCGTCCTCCAGCGCCTCCCTGAGATCCTCCCTGTCGAGCCCCTCTAGGCCACCGCTCCACGCTATGTGGTAGAACCTGTTCCTGGTCTCCGAGCCGTTCTTAGCCGTTATGTTGTAGAATATGGAGACCCTCGGGATCCGGGCCTCCACCATCCCGCCGTCACTGGTCACGAGCACCTTCTCCTCTGTGAGCTCCTCGTAGAATACTGTTAGGCCCTTCACCTCGATGCCCTCATAGGATAAGTCAGCCGACTTAACCCTCTCCTGGATCAAGGCTATCTTATCCGCCAACTCAATGCTTGAGAGGGGCTCCTTCTCGTATACGCTATACCTGGCCGTCCCCTGCGGGGAGTCGTCCATTTTGACGGGGCTCTTCTTAACTGTAGATGCCGAGAGCCTTGCCGCTGAGACGGCCTCGGCCACGACACGCTCGAGGCTATCCCTTGTGAGCCTGTTAGTGCTGGCGAAGCCTAGGCCTCCATCAACTATTACCCTGACAGCCACACCTGAGAGCATAGTAGTCCCAGCTGCGAACACCCTCCCATTCATTATTCCTACCTGGTGACCGCCCAAACTGTGGTAACGGGCTTCCGCATAGCTCGCACCTAGGGAGAGGGCCTTCTCAACAAGCTTCTCGAGATCGTCAACCCCTAAAGGGGCATGCACAGCAGCCAACACGACCACCATGCACCCACCGGGGGGTGTGCGCGATATTAATACGTTCGAAATATACGGGTCACTCTCCCGGTGGGGGGCTTGGTGGAGTGGTTTGAGACCTTCTTCGACGAACTCTACTATGAGACCTATAAGCCGTTCCAGGGCGAGGAGAGAAACGCTAGGGAGGCCAGGTTCATAGTTGAAGCACTCAAACCCCCACCGGGGGGCATAGTACTAGACTTGGGATGCGGTTACGCCCGGCATGCCGTCTATCTAGCTAAATGGGGGTACCATGTGATCTGCTACGACCTCAGCAGCTATCTACTCGATAAGGCTAGGGAGCGGACGAGGGAGTTCGGGGTCGAGGACAAAGTGGAGATAGTGAGGGGGGATATGAGGGCGCTGGAGTACGACTCGGAGGCCGACGCTGCATACATGTTCTTTACAACCTTCGGCTACTTCAGTCACCACGAAAACGTGGAGGTGCTCCGCAGGACAGGGAGGGCACTACGCAGGGGAGGAGCCCTCCTCGTAGACCTGCCCAACCCCGCAGAGATCATCGCTAGCGCTGTAGACAGCCATGGCACTTTGAGGAGATGGTATAGTGCAGGGTCTTACCTTGTACTGGAGGAGACTAACATCGATCTCCTCTCAGGCGACCTCAGAACTGTTAGAACCTATCTCGATAAGGACACAATGAGGCGCGTAGCAACTAGGAGCTTCGCCCTCAAAATCTATATGCCCTGGGAGCTCAAGGACATGATGAGCAGTGCGGGTTTGAAGGTTGAGAAGGTCTACGGCTCCTATAGGGGAGAGGACTACGGGCCCGCAAGTCCCAGGCTAATCATAGTGGCCGTTAAGACCTAGGATACCACGGGCCTACAAAATTAACCCGTGTCATAGCACTTAGTTTTTTTGGGCTGTGAGGATACGACGGTCGACGGAACCCGCCGGAGGCGGGCGGGTGGTGAAGTCCATTCCCCTTCCCTGAGCCCCATAGTTAAGGTTTACCTTCTCCCCTAGTACCAGGAGGGCCTCCTGTACTGTGTTATTAATGCAATGAGGGAGAGGGCTAGGAATACGTGCTCTGGCATGAGGCCCACGGCGAGGGCGGCGAAGAGGAGGACTGCACTTAGTGCTAAGGCTAGGGCTGCGGTGGCTGTTGCCTGCGATAGTTGGAGGGGTGAGACGCTTAGCACGTAGGATATGAGGGCTGTCTCTATGTAGCTACTGTAGAGGAGGCACACGACTACTTCCACTATCGGGTTGGCGGTGGCGGCCATGAGTGAGACCATTAGTAATGCTCCTAACGCGGCAAGACCGGGGCTGGGCCTCCTTATCCCTAGGAGGCTCCCTAGCAGGTAGAGTGTGGCGTAGAGGGTGAGCACCTCCCCGGGGTCTAGGTAGGTTAGTGCTCTCCTCACTGTTAGGATCCTAGCGAGAACACCTACTCCCACGAGGAGTGCCACGCTACCGACCACCCTACCCTGGAGGGGCTCCCCACTGCTCCCAAAGGCCATCCCGTCAACAGCCATGTCCAGCTGGCGGAGGAGGGTCTCGGGAACTGCTGGGAGCCTCACGCTGGCCGCCACAGCAAGGACTATGATGCCAGCTATGGAGAGCCCCAGGCTGCTAACGATGTGGGGTATGCTTGAGGGTGTATAGTAGATGATGAGGAGGAGGAAGACCCCATAGATGAGGCCTGCTAAGCCCCTGAGGGTTGCAGCTGCATGGTTCCACTGCTCGTATGATAAGGTGTTAAATACCACGCTGGTGCTAGTGCTAGTGTATATTCCCATGGCGAGGCTTGCGGCAGCGTATGCTAGAGTCAAGTATGGGAGTGTGTCTGATGAGCCTGTTATGAGCGCTGCTATGGCTAGCATAAGTGATGTGAGCAGGTAGGGCAGCCTCCAGAGGCCGGGCTTTCGTGTGAGCTTCTGACCTGTGTGGAACCCTACAAGGTATGAGAGAGTCCACACTCCTAGGACGAGAGTTAGGAGGTTCTTCTCCGAGAGGTCGGCTCTCCTGACTACCGCTAGCTCAGTCACGCTCCACGCAGCCAGTACTGCTGCTGTCCCTACGCTGTGGAGTGCTAGTGTGCGCCTCAATCCTCCCCTCCTCTTCCGCCGGGATGAACCTTGTCCTGCACCCCAGCCCTTTTAGGGAGCCTAGGG
Source organism: Desulfurococcales archaeon (assembly GCA_015521115.1). Classification (GTDB taxonomy): domain Archaea; phylum Thermoproteota; class Thermoprotei_A; order Sulfolobales; family Acidilobaceae; genus S143-63. The sequence continues at coordinate 3,222 of WAOT01000024.1, read as the reverse complement.
CCCTGGCTATTTTCTCGCTCTCCCCGCTCACCGAGAAGATGTCTATGCAGAGGCCGTCTAGGTGGAGGTGGAAGTGGCCGAGTATTATCTCCCTGTTCCTCCTAACGACGTCTGCCACCTCCCTATTGTCGGGGCATACAGCGGCTATGATCCCCCTGCAGTGGTGGGGGCCTAGGAGGTGGCGGTGGTCGTCGAGGTACCAGCTTATAGCCTCCTCGACCAGTACACTCCTGTCTACCCCCATTACAGACGCTAGCATGTCTAGCTCGTCGGCAAGGGATTTCCTTATGCTTATGCCAAACCTCCTCTTCGGCCCGTCACGCCTCACTTTCTCCACCCCAGAGCCACGGCTACAGCGTAGATCGTGACCATGAACACGCCAATGAGCCCGGAGGGGCTGAGGTTTAAGAGCACCCCAGTCACCAGTGCTAGGCCGGAGGCCAGCAGGCTTAGGGAGACACTCGCTAGGACAGCATGTGTAGGGCCACGCGAGTGCATAGTAGCTACAGCCCCCGGTATTAGTACGAGGACGTGCTCGACCGCGAAGCCCACGACCCTCACTAGCCCGACCACGGTTAGGGCTAGGAGGGTGAAGAGGGCTAAATCGTAGGCCCAGGTTCTTATGCCGCTCAGCTTAGCGTCCTCCCTGTCCACACCCATGTAGGAGATCTCCCTTGCCGCCGCCAGCGACGCCATTAGTGCTGCTGTCCCTATGACCGCTGCGTATGCTATTTCCTCCCTGCTGGCGAGGAGCGGGTCGCCCAATACAATACTTGAGAGGCTCGCACCAGTGGAGTAGTGGGTGATGGCATAGTACATTGTCACTACGCCTAAGCTAGTTGTGAGGCTCGCGAACAGTGCGGTTGCATCGTCGGGATCCATGCCAGAGTAGACGGCATATCCTAAAGAGTATATGATCAGTGTCCCGGCCAGTACTGTCCAAAGTAGTAGGTCTCCCCCAAGAGATGAGCTGATGATGAGTGCTAGAGAGGCCGCGAAGAACGCCGCATGTGGGGCACTGGCTGCCGCGAAGAGGAGTCTCCTGACATAGACCAGCAGGCTAATACTACCTAGAGCTATACCCGCCATGCCAAGAACTATGCTCCACCGGGCAGGGTAGCCCTCAACCACTGGGTAGGACAGTAGGAGAAAGCCGGCGGCCGCTGAGGCGAGATACACCCTCACCAGACCACCCCCTATCCGTGGTAATCGGCTATGTGGACGTGCTCCCTGACCTCGACAACTGATGGGCCGTAGACGCTGCGTAGTACATCGACCTTGAGAACCTCCTCGGGCCTACCAGCTGCAACTACCCTCCTATTGAGGAGGACTACCCCCCTTGCCAGCCCCTCCAGCAGGACATAGTCGTGGAGGCTCACAAGGATGAGTTTCCTCCTAGCAAGTGATCCTAATAGCTCAGCAATCCGGGCCCTCCAAGCAGGGTCGATAGGGGCTAGGGGCTCGTCCATTAACAGTATCTCCTTGTCCAACGCTACGGATCTCGCTATGTATGCTCTCATAAGAGTCCCGCCACTTAGCTCTGGAAGCCTCTTATGCCACACTCCCGGATCCAGGCCTACGAGTCTGAGGGACTCCTCCACCCTCCTCTTAGAGGTACACCGGATCCTCGGCCATCTCTGGGTTCTCAGTGAAAGGGCTGTGCAGACGAGCTCCCATGGGGTGAACGGCGTGAACTTGCCTATCGGCGGCCTCTGAGGGGTATACGCAATATAGTTCCCCGCCCGCTCCGGCCTTCCGGTCACGTCTTCACCGTCTACCCTGATCCTGCCATTGTCCGGTCTTATGAGGCCTAGGATTGACCTGAAGAGGGTGGTTTTCCCCGCACCGTTCGGGCCAAGTATTAGGTATAAGCCGGGCCCTTCGAAGCTGAGGTTTATGTCATCGAGTACACGTGACCCTCCTAGCGTGACCGTGAGGTTCTCTATCGCCAAGCTCGTCATACCCGTGGAACCCCCTCCTCTGATCTGTGCACACCCTTTATAAATGTATTCGGTGTTCTATGCATAGAGGTGAGCGGGGTGGAGAGAAGGGTAGCCTATATAGTACTAGTAATGCTAATTGTATCGGCATTATTGTTAGCTGTAATAGTAGATTTGAGATATAGTGGAATACCGGGAGGGGCTGGGAGTGGGACTCTCATATTGACAACCTTCCCGGGAATAGACGGGGACGTCGCAAACCTCTTAAGAGGTTGTAGTAATGTAACTGTTAAGCCTATTGCGCCCGCAGGGGCTGACCCACACTCATACCAGCTTAGACCAGACGACCTCCAACTGCTCGCTAAGTCTACACTCATCATCAGCACTGGCCATGCCCCCTTCGAGAAGAAAGTCGAGGAGTTGTATCCGGATAAGACGCTGAACATCTCAGCGATCCCTGGGATTAAGCTCTCCAGGCTCCCCCAGGGCGGACTCAACATGCATATGCCGATCTACGACCCTGACAATTACAAGGTGTTTATTAAGGCTGTGGCTGATAGGGTCTCCCAGCTCGTCCCGCAGTGTAAGGGCATAGTTTATGACAACCTTGAGGATATCCTACTGAACCTTTCCAGGCTTGACAGTTATAAAGGTGCTCTTAATGGTACGAGGGGAGTCACTTCATCCCCCCTCGGCTACTATGCAGTCTCATGGCTTGGCGTGGACATCGAGGTATACCTAGTACAAGAGCATGGGGCCCAGGTATCCCCTGACGCAGCGGAAGAGGCTGAGACCCTATTAAGGAGTGGAGGTCTAGCTATTATTATCGTGGACGCCCAGGGCCACCCCCTGGGGCAGGCGAATACTATGTTGGAGACGTTAGCAGAGAAGTATAAGGCTCCAACTATCAAAGTGGAGGCCCCCTTCACAGACACGCCTATAATAGCTAAGATTTGGCGAATAGTCAAACAGGCCGAGAACCTGGGGACGTGAAGGCGGCAAGAGACTTGTACATTAATTAAGGGTTCCCTGGGTGTATCGTATAAGTGGGGTGTTAGGACGTAAAGCTACACCTGCCCCAACATAGGGGGCGGCCCTCGGGGAGGAGAGGTGCACGTGATTGCCGTGTCCCTACGCTAAACAAATAAGGGGAACTGTAGCGTTTTGCGCCTTAATCAACCGAAAGGTAAGTACCCTCCGCTTCCCCTGCAAGGGGAACTATAGGAGGTGCCCCATATACGCTAAGTATAGGCCTAGGGCCGCCCCCGCGAGGCCCGCACCT
>WAOT01000023.1 GCA_015521115.1 Desulfurococcales archaeon | reverse complement strand
TGGTCTAGCTCCCAGTTTATCCACATCCCGGTCTCCGTTGCTAGCCTTGCAATCTTTATACCGTACCTGGGGTCGAACCTCCAGCCTGTGGGGCAGGGCTGGAGTACGTGGATGAAGCTTGGCCCCTCGACCTCTAGGCCTCTCTTGAACTTGTTGAGCATGTCTAGCGGGTAGGCGGGGTTGGCTGTCGCAACATAGGGCACACGGTGTGCAGCCACTATCTCTGCTATGGGCTTCTTCTGCCTCAGGTTCCCTGGCCAGACCCTTCCCACGGGGGTCGTGGTCGTCCACGCATACTTCGGTGTACCGCCCGACCTCTGTATGCCCGTGTTCATGTATGCCTCGTTGTCGTATAGGACATACATTACCTTGTGGCCTCTCTCAAGCATGCCGCTGAGGCTCTGGAACCCTATATCGTATGTCCCACCGTCTCCTCCTAAGACTATGATGTTTATCTGCTTGTTGGGGTCTATTACGCCCTTCCTCTTCAGTGCCTTAATAGCGGCCTCCACACCGCTTGCAGCTGCTGAGGCGTTCTCGAAGGCTAGGTGGAGCCATGGTACCCTCCAGCTCGTGTATGGGTATAGCGTTGTGGAGACCTCTACACAGCCTGTCGCCTCTACGAGTATAGTGTTGGGCCCTGCAGCCTTCAGTAGGTGTCTCACTATCGTCCCGGCCGTGCACCCAGCGCAGAGGCCGTGGCCCCCGGCGAATAGCTCGATCCGGGGGATCTGCGGGATAGTCTTGAAATGCTTCTTCTTCGCCTTAACGCTACTCATACCTCACACCCCTGACTCCCCAGTACAGGCTCTCCCTCGGGACTCTACCCCTCTCAAGCACACGGAAAGCGTAGTCTACAATCTCCGCTACCGTCTTCTCTGTGACCCTCCTCTGCCCGATGCCTACGATCACGCTCATCACCTGTGGGGCGTCAGGGTCTCCGTAGAAGGAGCTCATCACCTCGAGCGCTACAGGCCCAGCTATGCGGGCACCGTAGCTTATAGCCCTATCGGCTACTACAACGAGCCTAGCACTGCCTAGAGCCTTGACAATGTCCTCTGCAGGGAAGGGCCTCCAAGTCCTCAGCCTAGCAACTCCGACCTTCTCACCGTTGCTGTTCATCTTCCTAACGGCCTCTAGGAACGTGCCGTATATCCCACCGTAGGTTAGGAGTATCACGTCAGCGTCATCAGTACAGCACGTCTCGATATGCTTGTACCTGCGGCCGAAGACCTTGTAGAACTCCTCGTTGACCTCCTCGATCTTCTTGAGCGCCCTCATCATGGCCTCCACCTGCTGGTACTTGAACTCGTAGTACCAGTTGGGGTCTGCTATTGTGCCGAAAGTCACGGGCCTGTCGGGGTCTAGCTTTATCCTGTCATAGTTCTTGGGTGCAAACTCCCTCACAATGGTGGGATCCTCGGGCACGAGGACGGGCTCGTAGGTGTGGCTCATTATGTAACCGTCGTACCCCACCATTACGGGCAAGAGGATCTCGGGGTCTTCTGCTACCTTGTACGCCTCTACCACAGCATCATAGGCTTCTTGCGCGCTACTCACTATCAATGTTATCCAGCTGGTGTCGCGGGTGTTCATGAGGTCGCTGTAATCGTTCCATATACTAATGGGGGCGCTTAGGGCCCTTGTCGCAACGGTCATCACAATTGGCAGTCTGAGGCCGCTCACTATGTGGAGGACTTCGTGCATAAGCTCAAGGCCCTGGCTCGCGGTCGCGGTGAACGCCCTCACACCTGTCGCACTGGCCCCAGCGGCGGCTGAGAGAGCGCTGTGCTCGCTCTCCACGTGTATCATCTCAGCGTCGAGCTCTCCATCTGCTATGAACTCAGCGATCTTCTCCACGACAGTTGTCTGAGGGGTTATGGGGTATGCTGAGACGACGTCCACGTCTAGGTCTTTGACTGCGTAGGCTACCGCGTAGTTAGTGCTTAGGGGGAGCCTCTTCCACTTTATCTCTGCCTTCTGGACTGCCACCCTTACTTCACCTCCTCCACAAAGTCTATAGCGTTTACAGGGCACTCCTCAACGCAAATACCGCAGCCCTTGCAGTGGTAGTAGTCGATCTTCAAGCTGAACTTGTACCTCCTCCCAGTCTTCGTCGTGTAGGGTTCCTCCACGATCTCGAACGCATCGTCTGGGCAGAAGACCCAGCATAGGAGACACCTAATACACTTGTCCTGGTTGAGGACTGGCCTGAAGATCCTCCAGTCCCCGGTATACCTCTCCGCCATGTTCCCGGGCTCCAAAACAACGGCCCCGGGAGGGAGCTTATTATATGGGGGTAGCTCCTTCTCCGCCATCAGCCAACCACCTCCACTCTTCCAGCCCTTATCTCCTCGTAAGCCTTACGTATCGCAACCACGTTCGCCTCCGCTATGCGGCCGCCGAAGGTCTCCCTCACAGCCCTCTCCACGTTCTCGAGCTTTACCAGGGGGAGGACGCCTATCAACGCCCCCACCATCGCAGTGTTCACAATAGGCACCTTAAGAGTCTCGAGGGCGATCCTTGTAGCGTCCACTGTGAAGACCCTCTCCTTGCCGACGCCGAGCTCCCTAGCTATATCATCCCTACCCTTTTTAGTGTTAATAATGAATATTGTACTGTCCTTTACACCCTCAAGGTACAGCTCCTTCGGCAGGCTCGGGTCGAGGACGACGACCACGTCGGGGTGGAGTATAGGTGCTCTAGTGTATATGGGTTCATCGTCAATCCTCGTGTACGCCCTGACGGGAGCACCCCTCCTCTCAGCACCGAACTCTGGAAACGCCTGAGCATACTTCCCCTCATACACTGCTGCCATGGCGAGGATCATAGAGGCTGTTACCGCTCCCTGACCTCCACGGCCGTGCCAGCGGATCTCGTATCTAGTCAACTCTTATCCCCCATTAGGGGGCACCCCTCTAGGGTGCCCTTCTAAATAGAGCCTAGTTCCCATTACTCGGGTAAACAGTGTGAAGTCGTTCCAATATATACGGTTAGCCCATGTCGACCGATCAACTCCCTATAATATATTGGCTCAACTATCTAGCTGGGTTCGGAGAGGTGCACTGTATTGCTTGCAAGGGACAGTCTAATTGATATCGCGAGAAGCTATGACAAGATCCTCGTCTTCGGTGCTGGCGGGGGTGGGGACGCTCTCGGGGCCATGATTGTATGGAAGAGGCTGCAGAGGCTTGGTGCTAATGTACTACTAGGATCCGTCGTCTGGGAGAGGTTCATAATAGACCCCTATCCAGGCCCTATACCGGTTGAGACTCTAGCCGGTGCGGAGCCCATAGGGTGGACTGCAGCACTCGTTGACGGTGAGACTGTAGCCCTCAGGTATGGTTCAACCCTTAAGCCCCAGATCGTTAGGATAGCAGGCTTCCTAGGGGAGAAGGCCGTATTCCTAGACCTTTCAAAGGGTGGTGAGGGCCTAAAGAACGGGCTCAATGCTGTGATGGAGGAGCTAGGCGTGGACGCCTTAGTAGGCGTAGACACGGGAGGAGATATACTAGCACACGGATGCGAGGAAAACCTATGGAGCCCCCTGGCCGACGCTATAAGCCTCTACGCACTATCAGAGGCAGCCGGAGAGGACGGCTACGTCGTAGTCCTAGCACCAGGAGCGGACGGAGAGCTCCCTCAGGAGAAGGTCTTAGCATACACGTCAATGATAGCAGCCATAAACGGCTTACTCGAGGTCTTCGGGCTCAGCCGAGACGAGTACAAGCTGGCACACGAGGCTGAGACACACGTCTACAGTGAGGCGAGCAAGATACCACTAAGAGCGTTTGAGGGCGGGTTTGGGGAGGCTAAGATCAGGGGAGGAACACGGACTGTAAAACTGAACCCCTGCACGGCATCCGCATACCTGCTTGAGGCGTCCAAAGTACGCTCCTGGAGCCCGCTCCCAGAGCTTGTCAAAGGCACCCTAGGCATAGCACAGGCAAGCGAGGAGCTTAACAGGCACTGCATAGTCACAGAACTAGACTTAGAGATGGAGCTCTCAAGGCTGCGAGAGTCTGGGTCGAGGAGGCCCATGAGTCTGGATCAGATCAAGTCTGAGCTGAGGACTAGGCTGTTCTCGAAGGGCTGTAAACCTATAGAGTGCCCCAAGCTTTAGCCGGGGTCTACTCGTTTGCCGTGACTAGTGTCCTCTGCCTGAGCACCCTATCTACTATTTCCTCAAGCTGATCCATCCGCTCCATAATGAATAAGAACATCTCCTCTATCTCCCTCACCTTACCCTTCATATAAAGCACATCACGCCTAACCTTGTTCTCAAGGTCATCCATCCTCCTCTCAAGAGCCCTGATCTCTGCAGGATCAGCCCCACCACTAGCCTTACCGTGGCCGAAACCGTGCATTAGGCCGTCGTTTATGTAGAGCTTAATAAGGTCTGTAACCTGTATTCCCAGCTCTGCCGCTTTTTGCTTCAGCAGCCTATACTTCTTCTCGGGAAGCGAAATGTGAACAGTGGGCAAGTGTCTTCCCCCTATAAGAGAAATATCGCGCTACTCCTATTTAAGTATAAGGATTCCATGTCCGATTCAGTCTTAATCTGTACAGAGAAAGACTAATGCATGCATGCAATTGCTTTGTAAACCTCACCTGAGAGAAGTAATACCAATGGGGTCTGATAGAGAGGTGGCTATGAGATGAGGGTCGTGAGTTTTAAGGTTGATGAAGACCTGCTTGAGATGCTGGAAGAGCTGGCCAGGAGGAAGAGGACAAGCAAAAGCGAGCTTATAAGGGCTGCCCTCCGAGCCTACATTATGGATACTGCAGAGAAAAGACCGGTTATAACCAAGAGGATCCGGATATATGGCTAGTATTTTAGAACAGGGACAATACATATGGGCTAGGGAGTCGTTTTCAATTCTGCTTTGTAGGCTTTATGGAAGGTACTCAGTACTGAACGCTTTAGTTGTGTATTAAGGAGGATGACTTAAAATCCACACTGATCCTAATATGGGGAAGCGGGTGACTGGATGGAGTACGATTACATTATCGTTGGGGCCGGTATAATCGGGCTCACAACCGCATATCATCTTTTAGAGCTAGACCCCGGTGCAAGGATAATCGTAGTCGACAAGGCACCGGGCCCAGCCTCTGGCGATACGAGCAAGAGTGCGGCCGCTTTCAGAGTGTTCTTCACGAACAGGGTAAACTTTCTCCTGGCGAACCATAGTGTAAGCGTATACCGGAAGATACAGGAGTCGGGCTACGACCTTGGTATGAGGTTTGTCGGATACCTCTTCATGTATGATAAGGAGAAGTGGGAGCGTATTAGGATGGGCCTCAGGGAGGCCGATAAGAGGGGGCTTGAGTACGAGCTCTATGATGCGGCCACCATTAGTGAGAGGCTGGGGGTCAGGGTCGAGGTCGAGGGCCTCGAAGAGGCGGAGTTAATGGGGGCCCACAACATCGAGGGGGGCCTCCTGATCCCTAAGGCTGGGATAATGATGGCTGACAGGCTAGCCTCATACTACTATGAGAAGCTCCGGCAATCGGAGAACGTGTCATTCGCTTTCAATAGTAAGGTGACAGGCTTCACAATAACCCCAAGAGAGCCGCTAGGGATTGCAGGGGAGCCTTTCCCGTGGCAGGACAAGAGGGTAGAAGGAGTAGTCCTAGAGGGCGGTAAGGAGATAAAGGCTAGGAAGAAGGTCATCGTGGCGGCAGGTGCATGGACACCCTTCTTGTTATGGCCGATAGGTGTGGACAGCTTCTCCAGGCCTAAGAAGAGGCAGATCTTCGTGTTGAAAGCTGACACCCCCGAGAGGAGGAGGATGCTCTTCGCAGAGGGCTTCAACAGGTATAATGTATCGCCTATGCTAATATTCCCGAACGGCGCCTACATGAGGCCGAGCCCGGAGGAGAGTGCCTTCTGGGCGGGCTATAGTGATGAGCTGGGCAGGCCGTTCAAGCTTGAAGAGGATCCCGTTCCAGAGGAGAACTTCTACATCTACGGCCTCCACCCAATGATAAGCCTCTACGCACCAGCATTTGAAGGGGCAAGACCAACCAGTAGCTGGGCAGGCCACTATGACCTCAGCTTCGATGGCATGCCGGTAGTCTATGAGGCCTTCGAGAGCGACCTCATAGTGTCCGCCGGGACGAGTGGCAGCGGCATACTCAAGGGGGACGCCATAGGTCTAGCCACAGCAGCGCTGGCAGTTGGTTTGGAAGAAGTCCAGCTAGTAGACGGGGAAACTCTCAAGGTAGGATGGCTCGGACTCTATGAAAGGGCCCACGAGAAGGAGCACATGATAATATAAACGGAAGATATTAACAGACATATTTCCTAGACCCATCCTATTAATAAGAGCAGTTAACATAGAGGGGGAATCAGTATGTCTAAACGTGGAGCCAACATATTAGTACTTATATCTCTCCTGATAATACAATTACTGCTACCGTTAGTGCCAACTGCTGCCTCAATAGCGGTGTTGGAGGATGAAAATTTCACTGGAGATTTTACTGACTTAAAGAAAATCTCTGTGTCTGATAATGGGACACACCTGATCGTAATGTTAGACTGGTGGCAGCCCTACCCCCCAGGTACTTCCACGAACTATACCATAGTACGACACATAAGCTTCAACGTAGATGGGGACAACGACAGGAAGACAGGGTTTCCAACGGGAACACCTGCTGGAGGAGCTGACGCGATTATAGACGTTCACTATAACACCTCTGGATATGAAGATGTGAGTGCCGTACTCTACTATGGTAACGGCACATACCGTGGGTATCGGGACTATTCTAGTATGTTCATATATAATGCGTCGTCTATGAGCTTAGCGATACCCTTCTCAGACATATCGACATTTAGCGGAGGCACACTCTCCGTAAACTATGTTTTCGTAACAACAACGGTTGTCGACGTTGTGAGCGAGACCATAAATGGATATACCGTACCGAATACGTCAATATCGCTAGACGGTGATATTGGGGACTGGCCTGCTAATGCCACTTTATACATTGATACGCCGGATCCAGGTCTTCCACCGTATTACAATATAACTGAGGTGTACATGGCATCGGATGGCGACCTGATCTTCCTTATGGTGGGTAGAGAGGAAGCGCTAAACGCTTCGCAGATGATGAACTCAAGCGGCATTTACCTTGACCTTGTATTTGGTCTTGATGTAGACGGCGATAGCAGTTACGACTATATCATCTATGTCAATGGTAGCCAGCCTACAAGCACAGCTAGAATATATGATGTGTCAAACAGCACATGGACAATGCTAACATATCCCGATATCGAGAGCACAAGGTATCTAGATTTATACCATCCTACGAGGTACTGGGAACTAGCACTTAATCTTTCAAGAGCAGGAATACCTCCTATTGCCGGTAGAACCGTTAACGTGCTCATAACAAGTATTGGAACGACAATTTTTGACTATCCAGGCTCAGCCTACACACTATATACGATAAACGACTTGGTGAAGCAGGGCCCGTGGTTTTCGAAGATAATATACACCCCGGGAGCTGGAGGGTACTCTGCCGATCTAATACTTGTTGGGGACGCAATAATTAGAGGTTCATGGACTGGGTGGATATTTACTCCTTATGGGTACGAGGTAGTAGCTACTGCCGTCAACGATGTATACATTGCAGTCTCAATCTACGATGATGATCCCAATGGCGTAGGTGTGCCTACGGGGTACAGGCCTCTCTCACCGTATTATGGTTTCTACGTAAACAATACCGGCAACTTATCATGGCCAATAACGCTTTATGTCCCCCTCCCGAGTACTGACAGGTTCGTCGCTATGTACTATGACTCTGCTAATAAAACCTATAAGGTTATATCTAACGTGACGATAGATAGTACCAGAGACCGAGTAATAATATCGTTCACTAGGGACATGTATTTAGCAGGAGACGACCCGATCATTATTCTCGCATCTCCACCACCCTCAGTAGGCGGCATCATAGTCCCAACGGAGGCTAGCAATCAATTGCTCAGCATATCACACTACCTAGTGATGACTGTGGGGGCAGCCGCTCTCATACTTGGATACTCTAGGATGAGGAAGTCAGAGGCATAGACCCGGACAGGCAATACTGCCTCCCTCAAGGAATATAGGCGTGAAGACAGCGTATTCCGGAATATCCAACAAGATTTCGGCTACCCGCTCGACCTCGGCGAGAAAGCCCTCTCTCCTTAAAGGGCTCAAACTCCTAACTTTTTCACGCCAGTACCTCTCAAGGTCTCCACCTGAAAGGACTGTTATGGTTTCCTCTGCACCGGGAGTTCTAAAGCTACCCAGAACTAAGAGGACAGACTGAACCTTTCCAGGCCATATCCTAGCGGCTGACCATAGAATGCTGGTAATCCCCCTTCTTACAGAATCAGCGACTATCAATGGTGTGTGGGGTGAGGCAACAGTGAAGCTTGTCACTGCTGCAACGGTTACTCTATCCTGGGCCTCGGACGCTATCCTAGAGATTATCCTTGCTGTGGATGCGAGGTAAAGAGCGGCTGCTTCAAGCCAACATGCCCATGGGATCTCTCCCAGCTTAGAGGGTTCACATAGCGGGTTGCCATAGCTCAAGAAAACCACTCTTGGAGCCCCTCTAACTGTCCTGAGTGTCTCTTTGATAAGCTTATTGACACTCTCCTCTATCCTAAGGTCAGACGGCACTGGTATAACAGTGACATCGTATTCCTTCTCCAATTTTTGAGATGCCTCCTCTAGAGGTTCTCTTCTTCTAGCCGAGAGGATAAGGTTGCACCCGCTCCTTGCTAGGCCTCTAGCCGCATGGTACCCAATACCTTTGCTTCCCCCAGTGACGAGTGCCCAACACCCATGCACTCTAAAACCACCCAGAGGAAGGGTGTTGCACGGTTCTCAAAGGGAAATGAGGCTAGATGGGATCTACTGCTTTCCTCCTCTCACGAGGACTATCTCTATTGTTGATACTCTCCTTTTCCTCCCTGTCTGCTCGTCCGGGAGCTCTTCGCTACCTATTCGTATATCCTTTATCTGCACGTCTTTCAGGATCAGGTTTTTCACGTGCTCTACGGTGTCAACGGCTTTGCATATGTTCCTCCCGCGGGCTCTGACGATTACCTCGTCAACGCCGTCGGACTGGAAGAGCTTTAGTACTGCCATGACATAGTTTGTGACGGGTTTCCTCCCGATCAGGACCACGTTAACACTCTGAGGCTCCACCATTACACTACACACCCCGTGTATGCCTTGCTAGCGTATCATTGGGCTGAGAGGGGGCCTAATTTATTCATCGATTCCGCTAGCCTGGGGGGCGGCGGGCTATGATCATGAAGGCTATTGCGAGTACCATGAGTAGTGCACCCAGAAGCGCAGCGATAATGGCGGCACGACCGCTACTGCCGAAGACTATTGGTATTGGCCCAATTATTATCACGCCCCCAACCTCACCCTCACCCTTACCCTCACCACCATGCATAGCGGCAAGGATAACGCCAACGATGATCAGGAAAACGCCTAACATCACAACTATAAAGCCAAGCCCCACTAGAGACTCCCACTCCACACCCCAACACCACCATACATCTCTTGTCAAGGGAATCCTAAATAGGAGCCAGACGTGAACGGTAACAGTGGCGCGCGGGTAGGGCGGGGAGGGTCGCCGCCTCCCACGGGCCGGAGAGCCCGTCCCGAAGGCGCCAGGCGGGCGCCAGTAACCCCGGCCCGCCGGGCAAACGGGCCCCACGAGGGTCTCCAGCAACGCCGATGAACCCCGTCCCGCGGGGCCTGCGGTGCCTGGAGCCTCCGCCGGAGGGCGGGGTGCTACCGGCTTAACCGGGGAAACCTGGCCAGGCCCGGAAGGGAGCAACCTATCCCCGGCCGTAGGCGTTCGCGGGGGCGCGGGGGGAGGCGTCTGGAGGGTGCCCCGTGGGGCCCGCCCCGGCGGTGACCGGGGGGCCGCGCGCCTCCCCCTCTATTATACTATCCCCGAACAACGTATACAATCGGCGGTGCGGGGTTCAAGCGCCATGTCAGAGGGCTCTATTGTGGAGTGTAACCTGTTGAAGACTACGCGGATCTACGAGATAATGAGCTCGCCCCCCGTCACTATATTCAAGGGGGAGTCTATTGAGGCGGCGGCTAAGAAGATGTACGCTAGTGGGGTGGGGAGTATACTAGTAGTGGATGAGGAGGGGAGGCTTGCCGGCATAATTACGAGGAGGGATCTAATCTACCTCCTAGCCAGCGGGATCGCGAAGAGGAACCCCCCGGTTGAGCGTTATATGGTTGAGAGCGTTATCACGGCCAGGGAGGACGAGACTGCTGACGACGCCCTGCATAGGATGAGGGAGGCTGGCGTCAGGCATTTAGCTATAGTCGATAATGAGGGGAAGCCTGTTGGGGTCGTCAGCATGTTCGACATACTAATGCTACTAGCCAGGGTGTGTATAGAGCAAGGGTGAGCCCCTGTATGCGCCGACCTCTAGGCAGGGTATGCGTCATTGTGAACCCCTTCGCAGGGGCGGGTGGCCCGCTTGGCTGGAAGGGGACAGACTGGCCGCTCCCCCTTAAACTGCGGGGGACTGACCCCGAAGATCTCCCCGCATATGGCAGGAGCCTCCGGTTCTTCATGAAGCTTAAGCAGACCGCTTCCAGGAGGGGGGTTAGGCTACAGCTGAGAGTCCCCCCTCACCCCATGGGTGGCGGGGCCGCGGAGAGGGCGGGTATCGACTTCGAGGTTCTCAAATGTATCGAGCGGGGGAAGTGGCCCACCACGCCCGATGACACGGCCAGGTGTGCTAGAGCGTGTGTCGGCTGGGCTGACCTCGTAGTCTTCGTCGGTGGCGACGGCACTGCTAGGCTTATCGCTGACGTACTCGATAAACAAATCCCTATACTGGGTGTTCCGGCGGGCGTCAAGGTCTATAGCGCTGTATTCGCTGAGAACCCGGAGGCTGCTGCTGAAGTTGTAATCGACTACATAACAGGTACGGCCAGGCCTGAGGAGAGGGAGATCCTGGACATAGATGAGGAGGCATTCAGGAGGAGGAGGCTTAATGTCAAGCTAGCAGCTACAGCCCTCACCCCCGTTGTCCCAGCCAGGATTGTCTCAGGTAAACAGGTGTTCCACCCGCCCAGTGAGATTGAGGAGATGAGGGAGATCGCATACTATATTAGGGACGAGATAGCAAGTCCCTGCACCCTCCTTATACTAGGCCCTGGGAGGACAGTATACGAGATCGCTAGGGTTCTCGGCGTGGAGAAGAGCCTCCTAGGAGTTGACGCCTACCATAACGGTAAACTCGTGGGCCGCGACCTCAACGAGCAGGATCTACTCGGGCTTCTAGAAAAGAGGAAGTGGAGCAGAGTCTTCATAATCGTAACACCAATAGGAGGCCAGGGCTTCATACTGGGGAGGGGGAACCAGCAGATCAGCCCTAGAGTCCTCAGGAGAGTCGGCAAGGACGGGGTGCTAATTGTAGCGACACCCACTAAGCTTTCCAGGCTTAAATGGTTGCGCGTAGACACTGGAGACCCTGAGGTTGATTCATGGTTTAAGGGCTACGTAAAGGTACTTATCGGATATAACCGGTTCCGCATGGTAGAGACGAGATAACCTTAGAGATACATCTATTCATTATTCTCACAATTCCTAGGGATAAGGGCGAGGCCCTTAAAAATGACAGGTGTTCCAAGGCCTCTGATTAAACGGTGAGGTGATTGGCGGGGCAACGGAGGTTCACTAAAGTACTCGATACGGCAAGCTGGGGTAGAGGGCACTGGACTCTCTTCGGAGTAGTGTCTGCAAACTACTTCCTAGACGGTATAATGTTCAGTGTGGCCCCACTCCTCCTATACCTGGTAGCCCCCCAGGACGTGGCCTCAACAATATTCGCCGCAAACCTCTTAGCAGAGGCAGCTGGTGCCATCCTCCTAGGATACCTGGCAGACAGGTATGGGAGGAAGACGCTCTTCACCCTAAGCCTAACCCTCGAGGTAATAGGGCTCCTCCTACTGGCGGTTGACTATACCAGCACTACAATACTCCTGATAGGGACGAGCCTCATGACCTTCGGTATTGGGGGAGAGTTCGGTGCGGCCTACGCAGCTATAGCTGAGCTATCACCCGCTAGGGTCAGGGGTAGGGCCCTACTCATGGCCACCAACTTCTGGAACATAGGCTCAGCCGTCATGGCCGCCCTCTCACTGGTCTATGCAGGAGTAGCTGCCGATCCTAACGAGCAGGCCAGGCTACTAATAATGAGCGCCCTGGGGACGGCGGTTGTCGCAGGAATAGCTAGGCTGGGAATGCCCGAGTCCCCACGGTGGCTTGTTGAGAGGGGGAGGAGGGATGAGGCTGAGAGGCTCGTTAGGAGGATAACGGGCTACACAGGCCCCCTAAGCATGGAACCCCCAGAGGCCCCACCTAGCGTGGGGTTGAGGGAGGCTCTGACGGCCTACAGGTTTAGGCTAGCCGTGCTCGCAACTTTAACAATAGCACAGTACATCAGCTACGATCTAGCAGCCTACTATCTCCCATACGCCCCCGGCTTCAAGTTCGAGTCCGTTGAGAATATCTATGGCATGGTGGTACTCGTGGCAAACCTCGGGGCATCCATAGGGGGCTTCCTAATGCTCCCCTTCATAGACAAGACGAGGAGGGGTACAGCGCTATCAAGCTTCCTGGGAGGACTACTTGCAGCAATCGCCCTCTGGGTAGTACACAACATGGCAGGAGTCAGCGCAGTCGACCTATTCTATGCTGTGCTCTTCGTTAACATGATCTTCTCCGAGTGGGCGTGGGCCAGTCTAAGCGTGTTACAGAGCGAGCTCTTCCCGACCGGGATAAGGGCGAGCGTTGTGGGACTGCTGACGAGCCTGCAGGGCGGCTTTGGAGCGCTGATCGTGTTCCTAAGCCTCAGAATGAACGCCACCATAATGCTCGCATCAATAACAGGGCTGTGGCTGGCAGGCTTTATAGCGGCGACAGCATGGTACCTTAAGGGCGTAGAGTCAGCCGCTAAGACAGTAGAGGAGCTCGCAGCCCCAGAAAGGGTAACAGGGTGATGGTGCTTGGCGAGGCTCACTGAGACCCTCTACAGGTCAGCGGAGCACATATGGGAGAAGATCGTCTCCCACCCGTTCGTCCTAGAACTCTACAGTGGAAAACTACCTGTAGAGAAGTTCAAGTTCTACGTAGTACAAGACTACAACTACCTCATAGGGATGATGAGGACGTTCAGCCTAATAGCGGCCAAAGCAGACCCCGAAACCGCAGCCTTAGCCCTCGAGATAGCACATGCAGACGCAACAGTAGAGATGGAAAACTACAAGCGCCTGCTCCCAAGACTAGGCCTAACCCTCGAGCAGGTCATAGCAACAGAGCCCGCCCCCACCAACGTCGCCTATATGAACTACCTCATAACAACGGCGGCCCTCGGCACACCCCTCGAAGGCCTGGTAGCAGTTCTCCCATGCTTCTGGAGCTACCAGTACATAGCTGAGAGGTTGAAGGACGCCCTCAAAGACAACCCTAACCCCCTCTACAGGGAGTGGGCCCAAGTCTACCTTTCACGGGAGTACAAGGATCTAGTCGACCGCCTCAAGGAGGCCGCTGACAAGCTCTTCGAAGAGGAGGGTGGGAGACTCAGTATCTTGAAGAAAATATTCGTCACCGGGAGCAGGTACGAGTACATGTTCTGGGACATGGCCTACCGCATTGAGAGGTGGCCTATCTAGCCACGGTAGACCCTATACACTACTAGGCCTATAACAACCAAAACTACAACGGCAGATGCTAGGAGGAGTGTACCTCTACCACCCTCGCCCGCGGGTATGGTCTCAGATTTCGGTGGCTTTATTGTCGTTGTTGTCCCCTCACCGCCTACCCTTTGCGTTGTGTTGTTTCCTTTAGGCGTAGTCGCTCCTGCTGCTCCCCCGGGTAACTGGCCTAGGGTTATGTTGCGCGTCCCAGCCTGATCTTCGAGTGTTACGACTGTATCGTTAGGCAGACCTAGGCCATTGTGGAGTATAGTGTAAAACGTCCCTGCTATATCCCCACTGATAGTCTTAGACGTGTTCACCTCGATAGTAAGGTATCCGTTCTCGAGCCCGATCTTGAGCCAGGGCTGGTCTAACGGTTGAAGCCCCGCTAGGGCCTCCTTGATGGCTGACATATTGAGGGGTATCGCTGCGGGAACCTGTTGACCGATAGGTGGTTGGATGCTCGGCGGGGATATCATGGGTGTGCATGGCGGTTGGTACGAGAGCATCTCCTCGTAGGTCGCGTTAAGCTCTGCCCGGAGGGAGGTTGAGACTATTATTGAGGAGCTTGTCCCCCCTCGGACTGTTATTTGGAGATCCATGCTTTTCACTAGTCTCATAGCTTCCGTGAAGTTCTTTGCCTCATCCATGGTGTAGTGGTATAGCATTTTTATGATTACAATGTTATTGCTAGGCCTGTTAACTGTCAGGCTCTTAGAGTCGGGCGTTCCGAGGCATAGGATTGATGAGATGTTGCTCGCTATCTGCTCTGCTGTGGACGTGTTTATATTATTAAGCCACCCAGTTGATCCGTAGGGCTCCTGTAGGGTTATAGTGGCGTTGAGTAGGACTCCTCCCCCCACATCTATCTCAACAGTCATAACCCCCTCAACTTTCTTAGCCGTTGTATCGTTACTCATGTAAATGTCCCAGTACGCTTTGAGAACTGTCTGGTTAGCGACTGCTTTGATAGTACCGTTAACTGTAATGTTCTGCCCCTTTGTGACGATCACTATTAGTGGGCCGGGTATGTTGGCGGAGGAGTTGAGTGATATGTTCCGGCCCTCCACGTAAAGTTTTAGTGTGAGCTCCGGCAGGGGCATCCCTTGGCCTGTGCTAACGAGTCCCCGTATCGTGAGAGATCCCGTGGTCGAGTTTATTCTGTGTACGATTATCTCAAGCGTTGGCTGTGATGACGCCACCACGGGGGCAGCTGTCAGGGAGACGATCAGGGCGAGTAACAGGACTAGAATAATGGGATGACCTCTCGTCAAAGCCTTACACCGGGGGAAAATATGCGGGTTTGAGGGGTAAATAGTTGGCTTAGATCTTCATGCCGAATACCTGTCTTACGAGCTGCCTTACTATGGTGAGCCTCTGTATCTCGTTTGTGCCCTCGTATATCGTTGTTATTATGGCGTCCCTCAGGTACCTGGCCACTCCGGTCTCCTCATCGACTCCTATGCCGCCGTGGACTTGTATTGCCTGCCTCGCGATCCATTCTGCAGCCTCGGTCGCGAACGCCTTGGCCAGGCTGCTCGCTATTATGAACTCCCTCCTCCCGGCGTCCGCTAGTGTTGCCGCCCAGTAGGTTAGGAGTCTTGCCGCCTCCAGCTTCATGTACATGTTTGCTAGCTTGTCGATTATCATCTCGAACTCGATTAGCCTCTTACCGAAAGCCTCCCTCTGGAGGGCGTAGTTTACTGCAGCCTCGAATGTCGCCTGTGCTATTCCAACTGCCTGCGCCGCTATCCCGATCCTGGTGTAGTCGTATGTCGTCACTATGACCTTGAACCCCTCGTTCTCGGGCCCGACAAGGTTCTCGGCCGGAACCTTTACCTCGTCGAGGATGACCTCATAGGGCTGCTCTCCCCTCATCCCTATGACGTTGAAGCGCTGCCCTATCTTGAGCCCTGGAGTGTCCCTCTCTACTACGAAGACGCTGATACCCCACCAGCGCTTGCCCTTCTCCTTAATAGCCTGCTCTATAGGTACGGTTCTAGCGCTTACTATGAAGTAGTCGGCCTTCTCAGCACCGCTTATGAAGATCTTCCTCCCAGTGATCACGTAGTGGTCGTTGACCTTCTTCGCCTTGGTGCTTATTCCTGCAACGTCGCTCCCAGCGCCCGGCTCTGTGTTCGCGTGTGCGCCGAAGGCCTCACCCCTAGCTATCGGGGGTATGTACTTCTTCTTCTGCTCCTCTGTGCCGAACTTCAGTATGGGTATTCCGAAGAGGTGGTTCACTCCTATAGCGACAGCGAGGCTCGGCACAGCCCTGGCGACCTCCTCGGTTAGGACTGCCTGTAGGAGCTGGCCGCCTCCCTGGCCGTCGTATTCTTCCGGTATGCCGACGCCGAAGAAGCCCTGCTGGGCGAACTCCTCGAAGATCTCCTTGGGGATCTCGTTGTTCTTCTCGATCTCCTGCCAGCGTGGTAAGACCTTGTTCTCTATTACCTCTCTGACCGCTCTCCTGAAGATCTCCACGTCCTCATCGATCTTGATCTGGAAGTCCTGTACGCTATTGAACGGGAAAACCACGTGCTTCACCCCTTTAATACTCGAGGATTCATTGTTGAGGGCCGGGGAAAAAGGTTCTATCCACCCTTGCAAGTATAGGTCTGAGGAGGCCTCTGGGAATATTAACCCTCAGCCTCCTCGGCCCCCTCTTTAGCAGCCTCCTCCCCCTCTGCGGGCACCTCTTCCTCAGCTGGGGCCTCCTCCAGCTCCTCGGGCAGCTCTAACTCCTCACCCAGCTCTGCTCCTGCTAGGGCGCTCCCTACGACCTCGATAATGCTTGCTACCATTAACACTATGGCGCCGATGACTAGTAGGACGCCTCCGAGTGTGAATAGTGCTAGTGGCGTCTTGCTCGCACCTACTGTTATGTACTCAAACACTACGTGGCCCTCGAATGATGTGAAGAACGTCACAGCCACGATCGCCCAGCCGATAGCGCTTATCACGTATGCTGCACTATAGAGGAGGTACTCTCGCCCCCTCGTCTCAAGGTATAGTCCTACCGCCCCTATGCTGACAACGATGAAGCCCAGGAGTATGGAGGCCGTTCTAAGCCATGCACTAACCTCTCTAGCGTGTATGGCGTCTGGGATGTCGCCCTGGAGGAACAGCTTGCCGCTCACGTCCATGTAGTAGAGGCCTGCGAAGCCGAGGATTAGTACTATCACCGGCGCCACCAGGGCCTTCCAGCCCTCAAGGGCCAGGTTGAGGCTTCCGATGTAGCTGAGGAGGGCTATACCGATAATAATTAGCGCGCTAGCAGCTATCATGGTGGGGAGCTGGCTGGCCCATGCAGTCATCTGCACGAAGCTTGTACCTACAGGGCCCTTGAACGGGTTGATTATACCTCCCTCTAGGAGCTTGACGTACTGGTACTTCCACCCGAAGTGTATCATTAGCGACTCGTCTATAGCGTTGAGAGCCACAACGCCGAGGGCGAATCCAAGGCCTATCAGTATGATGCCTGAGGATACTATAAGCTGCTCCCTAATCCTGTATAGGATGCCTATGCTCATTATGGTTATACCCGTTATTATGAAGATGGGCGCGAGAACCATGAACATCGTCATAGCTGGGAGCATCGGCTCTTCACCCCATCATACTCCAGTATATCGTCTCCGATTACAAACTATATGAGGGCTACAGGAATAAAAGAGTTAGACGTCAGAAGCTTAGCTCCCGCTCGATCATCTCCCTCCACAGGGGTATGTTCTCCCAACTCACCTCATAGATGATCCCGTCAACAACTTCGTCGCTCA
Source organism: Desulfurococcales archaeon (assembly GCA_015521115.1). Taxonomy (GTDB): domain Archaea; phylum Thermoproteota; class Thermoprotei_A; order Sulfolobales; family Acidilobaceae; genus S143-63. Next base: position 300 of record WAOT01000023.1, on the reverse strand, counting down.
AATCTTTGAGTAGTTTTTCAGCGTCCGGCCCACAAATGGGCGTACCACCGCGCTCGAAGGCATACGTGACTCTCCCCTTAAACGCTATGGCCCTCATTGTGTCCCCTCCGGTTAGGGTGCCGACAAAGAAGAGGAGCTTATTCGACTTCTCACTCCTGTCTGCGAGTGTCTTCCCGACGTCCTTCAACAGCCCCCTATACCTCTCAATACTAGTCCCGCTCGTTATCAGCGCTGCGACGATCAGACTGTCACATAGGCTCTCGCTAGGCCTGATAACTTCCCTCTTAGGAGGTGGTGGAG
>WAOT01000022.1 GCA_015521115.1 Desulfurococcales archaeon | reverse complement strand
TGGTGCGGGGGGTGGGATTTGAACCCACGCAGGCCTACGCCATCGGGTCCTCAGCCCGACCCCTTTGGCCAGGCTCGGGCACCCCCGCACCTGCTCGTTTCTCCCCCCTTGAGGTGTTTGTATTTGTTGTGTGACTTTATAAGGTTGTCGGGGGCTACCGCTTCTAAGGAGGTTGAGGTAGGTGAGGTAGTGTGTCTGAGGAGATTCCTAAGGCTAAGCTTGTCCGTGTCTCGAGCTTGAATGATCTTGTGAGGCTTGCTGGTACTCTTGCCAGTAGGATGATCGTTATGCCTATCTATAGGCTCCCTATGGGTGGGGGGCACGTGTATTTCCTGCAGATGATGTATAAGGACTACTACAAGTATTACGGGGTTCCAGTCATATACTACTACTGCGACCCGGGAGATGACAGGCCCCCTGAGAAGGCCCGGTATGTTCTAGCTAAGACTGACGAGTCGGGTGAGAGGGTTGAGATCTCCTCCAGGAGTAGGACTGGCTGGCTTGTGGTGCCTCTGATAAATGTTGAGGAGCCCCCTCCCTTCATAGACCCGAGCGAGTTAGAGGAGAACGCCTGTAAGGGCTAGCCTTCCTCAACCCCGGCCATGCCCGGCGGGGATCCTGTCTCTATGAGAATGCCCTGCAACGCTATTGACAGGTTACCCGTCTCCTGTGCGAGCCTGAGCAGGCTCCTCCCCTGCTCGGTTATCTGGTAGATCTTGTAGCTGCCCTTACTGTATATTGTGGCGGCGAGGCCCAGCTCCTCGAGGCAGTGGAAGGCGGCCAGCACCCTGTACCTTGGGGCGCCTAGGCTCACGACCATGTCACCGGGGGCCTTAGGCCCCTCGGCCTCAAGCCTCTCCAGGATACGTAGCAGCAACCCCATACCACTACACCAGTAACCATAGATACACGCTGACACCTATACCCGGGGGTAAGCATCGTAATACCCCACCAAACAATTACCCCCGCCCCCGTACAATATCCTAGAGCGGGGCGGGGCCCGATGCCTGACGGGCTATATGCCGAGCGGTGAGGAGGTGTCGCGGCTTGCTCACCCCCAAGTAGGCCCCGCCCCTACTCTTCTCTTCCTTAGCTGTAGGGCCACCCGTAGTCTCCTCCCCTCCTACCGGAGGATGCGACTACGAGGGCTGCAAGCCCCGCGAGTAGGACTATGAGGGCAGCTGCGACCCCAATCCAGACCTCTCCTCCTCCGCCCTCTGTCCTCGCCGTGTCTGTTCTGGTGGGTGTGGACTCTGGCGGTATTGCGGGTGGCGTGGGCTGTGGGCCCGGTGTTATGACTGGTGCGCTTGGGGCCGTGGACTTGTTGCCTCCAACAAGGTAGGGGATGTACTCTGTGAGGAGGGCGAATGTCAGCCTAGTGGAGGTCTTATTCCCTGAGACGATCACCTCAACTCCGGGGAAGGATCTATTCCATGCTATCCACTCGAGCCAGGATCTGGCGGGCTCTTCTGGGACGCTGAAGTCCCTCCTAATTATCTCAGTATCTATGCTCATGGCTGCGACGCTCAGGCCTAGTCTGAGTAGGGGGTTGCCCTTGACTGTGAGGGCTAGGTTTACGAGGTATTCGACAGTCCCTAGCCCCTCACTCGGTGCACCCGCCTCTTGTAGGAGCCTCTCGGTGTAGGCGAGGAGTGTTTTAGCCGTTGAGAGGTAGACGGTTGAGGGGGCCTTCAGGTCTATGCTAGGCCCCTCGACCTGCTGGGAGAGGTTGAAGAGGGCTTGGGAAGCGTTGAATAGGGATAGGGCTAAGCTCACGTTGACGAGGCCCCCGATCTCGACGAAGAAGAATGTTGACGGCAGCTTATACCTGCCGTCCTCCCTGTCGAGCCCGTTTAGGCCTGTATCTAGGAGGTAGCTGGCCTTACCCAGGAGGCTAGTGGCCTCCAGGGCGAGGGGGAGCCCTTTAAGGGAAGTGCTGACATTATATGCCTCACCCCATGTTTCGTTGGCGGTGTTAAGCGTCTCATTAACGAACACGGTGACGTCGAGATCATTCTCCAACGCCTGGAGAACCCACACTGCAGCCCTCGCCTCACCAAGGGCATTATATGCGGCCTCCAACCCTCCCAGGAGGTCGCCATTCTGGAGTAGGCTGCGGGATCTGTTCTCGTAGTCCCTGGCCTGGTCGACGAGATCCTCTACCCTACTGTCCTGAGCCCCAGCTATGAGGCTCTCAGTAGCGTTTAACGCCCTCCAGGCTAGGTGCCGGAGGCCTTCTGCTAGGCCCGGGCTGGTTGAGGGCCATTCCTGGGGTGCAGGCGGGTTTATGGGGTGGCCGTGAACCGCTATGTTGTAGAGGTCTAGGAGGGTGGAGGCCTGGTAGACCTGGACTCCCAGCTGCTCTCCTAGGCTGCTAAGGTTTACTGTTACGGGCTCACGGTAGTGGAATATGAAGGGGCCCCTCCTGACCGTGCGGTCTACGTAGTACGTGTAAACGATCTGGCCCTCAGGCACTACAAAGATCTTCATACCCGCCCCCGCCGCGGCCTCAAGCTTCTCCTTAAGCCCTCCAACCGGGCCTATGGAGGTGTCCGGCTGGATCATCCCGGTGGCAACTATATCGCTACGGCATGACCCATTGACTAGGAGCTCTAGCGTAGCTAAGGCCATCTCAGCACCAGCACTCGGCCCCCCGATTATGACGCTGGGGGCCTCAATGTCATAGTAGAAGTCGTACTCCCTCATATCTACCCCCGCAATGAGGCTAGCGGCAAAGGCCGCAAGCCTAGCGCTCCCCTGAGTGTCGACCTCACTCGCCGGGCTCGTGCTTATGTAGACCCTCCCGCTCCCAGGGTATCTTATTGTTACTGTCAGGTTTGACGCGACACCCTCACCGGTGCTACTAACGGCGACAATGTACACCCTGCAAGACCTCTCCCAGGACTCCGCGGAGAGGCCGTAAGACGGGGTTGCGAGTGCCGAGAGCATACTAAGTACTATGAGGGCGACCAGCACGGCCGCAGCCTTAAGGGATCTCATACCCATCCGCCCACATACATCACTAGCCCGTGTCACGCACTTTTACGCTCTCCCGCTCAAAGGATTATTGAGGTGCCAGCTGATGGGCGGGAAGTGTACGTTAAAAGTGTTCCAAGACACAGTTAGACAGGTTACTAGTGAGAGGGTTAGGGGTGCCAGCTGGGCCCTCTACACTCTCGCCAGGGGGCTAATAGAAGAGGAGGAGTCCGGGACAGACCTCTGCATGTGCTCCGAGGCAATTCAGAAGGGGGTCATGGAGGCCTCCGGTGGCATGACCCCTCCCCTCTGGGTTGGGAGAGCCCTCTCAAAGGCCTGCAAGATGGGGGCAGACCCTGTTAGCGCACTCCGCAACCTAATAGACTATCAGGCAAGATCTGCTGACCTGATCTCATCCAATGGCGCCCACATCATAAGGGGTGCATCCCATATTGTCACCCTGAGTTATAGCAGTACTGTGGAGAGGATCCTTAGAAGCGCGGGCCGCAAGATGCAGGTGGTTGTCGCCGAGAGCAGGCCCGGCTCTGAGGGCGTGGTGCTAGCTAGTAGGCTGTCGGCCGACGGGTATATTGTTAGAGTGGTGCCCGACGCTGCTGTGGGGTTATTCCTGAAGGGCAACGCCATCGCGATAATAGGCGCGGACACTGTGACAGGGGACGGGTGCGTATATAACAAGGTAGGTAGCAGGCTCCTCTCGTTAGCGTCCAAGGCCGCAGGCATACCGGTTTATGCAGCGTTCGACGCCACTAAAATATGGCCCGAAGCGGTCTGCGGAGGGGTCGAGGTCAAGAAGTGGAGATACAGGCCTGAGGGCTGGCATGAGGTCGAGATCCCGGTATTCGAACCTGTAGAGCCAGAGCTGCTCTCGGGCTACATAACGGAGGCAGGCCTCCTCCCACCAGGCGGGGGGAGTGTTGAGATCCTAGTTGAGAGGATAGAGGACTCCATACTCTAACTCCTACGCAGGCCCCCAGAGGAAGCGGGTTCCCAGCTCTGCCAGCTTGTAGATGAGGCCCATAAACCTGTCGACACCCTCCTCGAGCCCCCTTATATCAACAGCCTCCGCCAACGGGTCGGGCCCTGTGGGCCTGCCCTTTAACACGGTCAACATGAGCTGTACTGGATCCCCTCCAACAACCGCGTATAGCACCACTATGAGGCTCCCAGCTATAAAGCCCACGATGAGCGGTACACTAACCCTCCCAGGCCTCCTCAGCCCCTTCAATGGTAGGGGGTCGAATAGGCTTGAGTAGAGGGCCTGAAGCACGATCCATGAGACGATGTATGACACTATCATGTATGCAGCGATAGAAGCCTTGCCGGATAGCCCGGGGACTGAGTAGACGAGTATTCTGAGCACTGGGAAGAGGAATGGGCTCAGAAGTAGTGAAAAGATCCAGACCTGGGCGCTCCTCAGGATACCCTCCTGCTTCCTCCGTCTAAAGAACAGCTTAGACCTCCACTCCCTAAGCTCTCTCAGCGCCTCAACACTGAACAGGGATGGGGGTTTGAGGGCGGCGAAGAGCCCTGTCCCCGCTATGGACTCGATACCCTTATAGATCACGTAGAGGCCCAGCATGACTATGATCATTGAAAGTAGTAGCGTGCCGTGCAGTATCCTATAGGCATTCCTTAGGTCTCCAGAGGCGTTCTCAAGCATAGCCCTAGTAATAGTGTCATAATTCGATATCACAGCATATACTGAAAGGGAGGAGAGTATCCCAAGTAGTGTGAGTAGCATGATGTAGTGTAGAGGTAGTGGGGGCGACCTCCTAATGTGGGAGACTCTCCCACCAAACCCACCATAATAGTAGGCCCTTGAGAGGGGGAGTAGGGCTAGAGCTAGGAGGAGGGAACCATACATTGTTTCAACACCTAGGGAGGCAGAAACCGCCCAGAGGACAAGTGGGGCAGCAGCCGCCTCAAGCCTCCCCGTCAGCGATGCGGTAGCCACGAGGGTGATGGGGACTGCCAGTATGAGGGGGTGTAGCTTGACAAGTGTAGCCCTATACAGCCACTCTAGCAGGAGCTGCGAGGACTGGTAGCTGGAGTATAATGCTAGGATGACGAATAGGGCTGCAAACGCCCACCGCTTGTAACTCCTAGGCAGATGCTCTGACAGGTTCAAGGGCGATCTCCTCCCTTTCAACTACCATGAGGGCGACGCGCAGCCTCTTCTCCACAAGGTACTCCAGGTCTTTAGAGTAGACATTGGAGGCCTCCCTATCCGTTACCAGCACTATCACGCTCCTCCCTGGACTGTGCTTCCTGAGGTATTCGAGGACGAGGTCTACAACCCCTTTCGGTGCACTCTTGGGCGGGGGTGTTAGGCTTAATGCCTCCACGACCCTGGCCACACCCTCCAGTCCTTTGGCCGGTGGTGCAGCTATCGTCTCTGTACCCGAGATCGACAGGATACCTATTATACCGTCTCTACCTGCAAGCTCCCTGGAGAGCTTGTAGATAGCACGGGCGGCCTGCTCGAATGGCGTCTTATACGGCTCGCCCTCCAGCATCCTGGGGGTTGGGACGAATAGGAAGAGGACTGGTATTGTCGTCTCCCTCCTTAGCTCCCTGACGAAGAGCTTCCCAAGCCTTGCGGTGGCCTTCCAATCTATCAGTCGGAGCTCGTCTCCCTCCTGGAACTCCCTTATACCATAGATCTCGGTTCCCTCCCTCTTGATCAGTCTGGATGTCGGGGTCGAGTAGGGGTCTTCCACGTTGACCAGGGAAACCTCCTCCGCTAGCCCGCGGCTTGGCGTGCCCGCCACAGCCCTCGCACCATCGGGCTCAACTATTACGACAGCCTCCGCGAGGCCTAGAGGGTCTGAGAACGTCACTGTGAGGGGGCCGAAACGCCAGCGGCCGATCCTAGGGGATATGAGGTAGCTTGCCTCGAGAACTCTCCATGGTAGGAGTATGCCTCCTCCCGCCGGTTTTGTGAGTGGCGTGATCCCTTTTGGTGGGGTGTCGGTGAAGTGCACGTACCCCATTATCCAGCCGAGACTGTGAAATGCGACAACTATTGGTGCCGCGTAGGCCTCGACCGCTGAGCCCGCCACGTTCCTCTCTATGATGAGCCTCCTCCCGATCTCCGAAACTGCCATTACCGTGTAAAGGTAGGAGGCGAGGGGTATGCCTAGGAGGAGCCCTCCAACGAGGAGGGCGCTCTTCAGCTGGGTGACTACGTATAACCCTACAAGTACCGCGCCAGACAGGGCTAGTAGGTGCCCGGATCTGGTGGGCCTCACATACCTTGTCTCAACGACCCTCAACCCTGCCCCCCACGTCTCCCGTGCTAATAGTGGGGGCTCGGTGTGGGAACCCTGGATAGGATCATGTCTATGATACTGTCCACGCTCACCCTACCCTCCAGCTCCACGCCAGGCTTCAGTAGGAGCCGGTGCCTTAGGACGGGTTTTGCAGCTTCCTTAACATCGTCCGGCGTCACGTACCCCCTGCCCCGCAGCATTGCTAGGCTCTTGCTGAGCTTGAGCAGTGATATCGCAGCCCTTGGGCTAGCCCCTAGTCTTAGGCTTGGGTGTTTCCTCGTCGCTTGGACTATGCTCACTATATACTGTAGTATCTCGTCAGCCACCTTGACCTTGCTGAGCATCTTGCTTGCCTCCAGGATCTCCTCGCCCCTCGCGACGGGGCGGATGGGCCATGACTCGATTATGTCTATCCTCCTCAGTATCTCGACCTCCTCGTCAGGCGTGGGGTAGTCAATGTTTATCTTGACGAGGAACCTGTCGATCTGCGCCTCCGGCAGCGGGTATACTCCCTCCATCTCTATCGGGTTCATCGTGGCTATCACGATGAAAGGCTCGGGGAGCTTGAATGTGTGGCCCTCCACGGTCACCTGCCTCTCCTGCATGGCCTCAAGGAAGGCGCTCTGAGTCCTTGGGCTCGCCCTGTTGATCTCGTCGGCGAGAATAATGTTAGCGAAGATCGGGCCTGGCCGGAAGCGGAACTCGCCAGTCTTCTGGTCGAATATGAATGTGCCGAGGACGTCCGCGGGGAGGAGGTCTGGAGTGAACTGTATCCTCCTGAACTTCAAGTTTATGGCGCTAGCGAGCGCCTTAGCCATGGTAGTTTTGCTCACCCCAGGCACTCCCTCGAGGAGAACGTGTCCCTGGGCGATCATGCTTGCCAGTATGATCCGGATCTCCCTCTCCTTGCCAACGATTACCTTCGACACTTCCCCTATAATCCTGAGTGCTAGATCCCTAACGTCATCGAAACTCCTTAAAGCTACACTAGCCTCAGCCAAACCAGTAGACCCCCACTATGGTATGCGCGTTACCCGCTATATCCCTGTAATCTGTTCCATCTGAAAAGGATAAACCCAACTCTATTCACCCTCCACCGCAGGCTTGAGGCCCAGGAGTGCTAGGAGGAGCCTATAGGCCCTGTACGCCTCGGCCTCCCGCCTAGCAGCCCGGAAGGGGAATAGAATGTCTAGGTAGCCCCTCTTGCACCCGCTAACGGCGACCCTGTACAGCCTCTCAGCCTCCGCCCGGAGTGCCGGGTCAACAGTGCCCTGTATCAGCCTGCTGATGTCATACCTACCTAGTCCCTCGATCACCTCACCACAACTTCCCCTATATTCAGACGCTAGAACCTGCCTTCTAGCCTTAGCTCTCCTCCTCTCACCCTTCATGCCCGTCGCAGCGTTACTGCTGGCCCAGGTTGAGAGCATTATGAGGCCCCCGACTAGGAGTGCAAGTAGCCCCCCGAAGCCTGACCTGTAGAGGGCGTTCAGCACTCTCCCCTCTAGGCTACTGTAGGCTCTTCCCACGCCTATGATGAGGAAGGATGGGTGGATCCTGCGGGCCACCTCGACGCCGCTGGTGGCGTACATGTCCTCCAAGATGACGACCGCTGTTCTACCGTTTGTCAAAGTTGTGTTGATCAGTCTCATGGACTCAATACCGTAGCTCACGTTTGCGTCCAGTGCAGCGTTTATCAAGATGGAGGAGTCCGCGACTACAACAACACCCCCAGCGGGGCCGCTGCAAGTGGCCGCGAGGGGGGTCCATATATCGCTCTTCTGCCCGCTTGAGGGCCACACACTGGCTTGTAGTATAAGCCCGCCAGGCAGCCGTTGACCGGTGGTCGGTTTATTGTAGACTGCTATCGGCTGGTCGGTTCCCTTGTAGGAGAGGTAGCTCGTATAGCCAGACTCCAGCTCCGTCCCGTCAGCGAAGTGGACAACAGCTCTACCATTGGATGGGTTCAGCTTCGCTATCACAACCCCTACACCCGAGCCGCAGAGCCGCTCCTCAGCCTTAGATATAAGGTCTGCCTCACCATCTGGAGGGTACTCGTCGAACACCGCTATGATGAGCCTCCTCGTATGCGGCTCAAGGGTCTCGAAGATCTTATCGGGATAGCCTCCCGATAGATTGGTGGGTGCAACTGCTAGGACGACCACGTTTTCATATCTTGAGAGGTTAGAGAGGTTAAGGTCTGCTAGGCTGGGGACGATTACGACGTCGAAGCCGTGGCCCCGTAGGAGGTCGAGGAACTTGCTCGTCCCATACGGGCTGTCATTGCATGGGCACGAGCTCGTTGCGGGGAGGGTCATCTTTATGACTACACTCCTGGGTGCCACCTCTAAACTGGCAATCGCCCCTATTAGCAGTACTGTGAGCAGTAGCCACCTCTTCTTCAGCTGCAACAGTTTACCCCACACTCTGAATAGGGGTGTGGGAGGTGTTATTGGTTAGTGCTAAAGCCTGGCACCCACCCTCAGCATACGCCGAGCTTTAGTGCCTTCCTCCTCACCATCTTAGCGGCCTTGGCCGCAAGCCTCTTCCTACCGAGGAGGTAGCTTGCGAGCCTCGTTATAACACCTATCTTTATCCTAGCACCTGCCGCCCTAGGGTGGCCCCCGCCTCCAAGAGCTTTTGCTACCACCTGTACATCGACCCTCCTGCTCCTAAGGCTAATCCCCCCGTTGTCCCTCACTATCACGGCGATGTCAGCGTTATGTCTTGAGAGGAGGCTCGCCCCCACTATGCTGTTGCTCGGGGGGCCGTGGAACTTGAACACCGCTGCTACGATGCATGGGGGTGGTGTTACGTAGGCTGTTGCTAGGATTGTGTTGAAGTTGGCCAGCTCAAGGTTAACATACTCCTCGAGAGCGGACGACAGCTCCTCGTCCCAGAGTATCCCCTTGGAGAACTTCTCCACGAGCTTATTCCTCCACGCCTCCCTGCCGTCCTCGTATCGGTGGTCGGCGACCCTGAACAGCTTAGGGGCGAGGGGGTGATCCCACCTCCACAAGTCTGCGGCGCACACAGCCGCCTCGAGATCTGGTAAGACCTCCGGCGGCTGCCTACCTCTGATCCCCGGCATATAGCGGGCCACGACACCCGTTGCACAGGTAGACTTGTCAATGACTAGTTTTGCACCCGCGGCTTCCACCTGAGCGGTCTCATCCTCGCTCCAGACGTGGTGGTCGTACCATTCAACCCTGACTCCCCTCCCCGTCAGCGTCTTTATTAGCCTGACAGCCTCTCCGAAGCTGTCCCTGTTTGGGCCGAGGTCTGCTATGACTAAGAGGTCACCCTTGTCCATGTGCCCCGCTATCTCACGGATAACAGAGTCAATATTGTAGGGCTCCGCGTACAGTATTGTGGCCTCCGAAATGCTCCTCCCTGAGGCTAGTAATGTGGCAGCAGCGCTCCCCACACCGTCCAGGTCGGTGTGGGTTATTATGTAGAGGTGGTTGAACCCTCCCTCCATTTCCTGCAGTCCTCCTCGCATACCTCCTCCATAACAGGTCTAAGCCTCTCCCAAGTCCTCCCGAGATCTTCTGGTAGAACCTTGGTTCTGGCCAGGATAGCGGTATAGTTTGTATCGCCACACCACCTGGGTAGGACATGGATGTGGAAGTGGCCCGCTATCCCCGCACCAGCGGCCTCCCCGATATTGGCGCCAACGTTGAAAGCGTGGGGCCTATACTCCTTGCGTAGCGCTTTCACAGACGCCCTTACGAGCACAGTGACCTCCTCCAGCTCCTCCATGGTCAGATCCTCAATACTAGCCACGTGCCTGTATGGCACGACCATTAAGTGGCCCGTATTGTAGGGGTACTTGTTGAGTATAACGTAGGCGTACCTCCCCCTATAGACTATGAGGGCCTCCCTATCATCCATGGAGGGGGCCTCGCAGAAGACGCAGCCCTCCCTCTTACCCCCAGCCTCCTTCACTATATACTGCATCCTCCATGGGGCCCAAAGTATTCTATAGACGCTCTCCTCGCCGCACATAAGCGCTCAACCCCTCCAACACTGTTAGCACAGGGAGACTTATTATTAGGGGCAGTATACCTCACGCAAGACACCGCCCACTACCCCGGCGGGCGGAGTAGAAGGGTGAGGGGATCTCCGACTACTAGGTACAGTATCAGCCCTAGGAGCATGAAGGAGACAAGCGGCATCCCGGGGGAGGCGTATACGTGCTCCCCTGCCTTGGAGGCCAAAGTGAACGTCCAGTCCTCCTCCACGTTCACCCCATCGGGGATCCACCACTTATAGCGCCTGTTAAGGATGAGATCCTCGGCCCTGACCCTGACCTTAAGGGAGAGGGGTGAGCCGGCTCTAGCCATCGAGTATACCCTGTACGCGAACCCTAGGATGCTGGCGTAGAGTATTATGGTGACAACGGGTGGGAGGCCTATGCTCCTTGGGACTGGGAGGGAGAGAGCTATAAGCGCGCCAGCCAGCATATCAGCACCTCCCAGGTGGCCTAATGCGTATAGTGCGGCTAAGAGTAGGGCGAACACAAGGCTCAAAGCATAGAAGAAGAGTAACCCGGGTGTGCCAGTGCTGGTCGCATAGAGGAGCCCAACTACCGGGGCTAGAACAAGCCATGGCCCCCAGATCTCGGGGTCAATCTCCCTATACATCCAGTCTAGAACCCCCGCTATCCCTAAGGGGATGAGGGTGTTGAGCACAGCTATAGCCTCAGGGTGCACGGGTCACTCTCCACCTCCCATAAGCTCCTCGATAGCCACGTCCACAGGGAGATCCCCTGTCTCACCCTCCGGCCTTAAAGGAGACCTGCACTCACTGGAGAGGATCACCTTAGCTCTACGCAGGGCCTCCTTAACCCCGCAGGGTAGCGGGCTGGAGAGTTCATGTGATATCATTACGAGCCTCCTATAGGCGCTCAGGCCGGCAGAAGAGCCCTCCGCTAAACCCTTCAACGCCCTAGCTGCCGTCTTTGGGGCTATATTCGCTATGCCTAGCACGGCAGACTCCACACCGTAGGTTGAAGCCAGCGGGAGGAGCCTGAAGTCTCCCGGGAGCACCTCGACCCCCGTGCCCCTTAAGGCCCTCAGGTAGCTCTCAAGGACTGCTGCGTTGTCGGTTGTTACCTTAACCGCAGTTAGGTGGGAGTACTCGGCCGAGAGCCTCTTGAAGACCTGGGGGCTCGGGAGGTTGCAGGTGTGGCTCGGTATGACGTAGGCGACGACCTTAACATCGACCCTCTCAAGGAGCCCCCTATAGTAACCCTCTATAGTGCTGTCCGCCAGCGGGTAATAGTAGGGGGTCACGACCACGACCCTCTCAGCCCCCATATCCTGATACGTCCTTGCGAGCCCCACAGTCCTCTCAAGCACAGGGTCAGCAGTGCCAGGCCAGACCTCAACATTTCGTGCGCTCTCGATGACCGTCTCGACGAGCGAGACCTTCTCGGAACCGCTGAGAAGTATCCCCTCCCCAGTGGTGCTCACCGGAAATACCGCTCTGATACCGGCTCTCGCCAGAAGATCCACGTGCCTCTTCACGGATTCAAGATCGACCTCCCCATCACGATAGGGCGTTATGAGAGGGACTACAACACCCTTCACAGCCATGCATTACACCTACACTAAGAAGGCACCAGGCGAGTAACAAAAAGGTTAGGGGGATAGTCAGAGAACCCTTCTAGCGCTACAAAGCCCTCAATAAGGGGAGATCGTGAGAGTATTTAGTAGAATGCCATCGGGGAAATAATAGGAGACTTAGTATAGAATAAGCTAGAGGGCTTACTCCTCTTCAGCTAGGAGCCCCCTCCTCGCCAGCGCCCTAGCGAACTTCTCGGCCATGCTCCTGCTCCTGGTCTTGATTATGAGCATGTCAGCGTACTCTACAAGGATGACGCCGGGCCTGTTAGCCATGTTCCTCACGATTTCTAGGGCCTCGATCTTCGCAGGGATCACGTAGTAACCGTGAGGATCCTTCCTCTCGAGGAGATCCCTTAGGATCTCGAGTGGCTCGCCTGACAAGGTCGGATGCACCTCGCGCGGCCTGTAAGAGGTTACACGGGCTGTTCCTTTTCGGCAATTATATTATTACCTTGGGGGGTATAAAGCTTTCTACAGAGCCACTAGTATGCACCCACTTTAAGGGGAATAACAGCACTAACCAGTAACCCCTGGGTGATGGTCATGGTTGGCGAGGGAGAAATTGCACCCGACTTCGAAGCCATAGCCCACACAGGTGAGAGGGTCAGGCTCAGCCAGTACAGGGGTAAGATCGTCGTCCTATACTTCTACCCGAGGGCGATGACGAGTGGCTGCACCAGGGAGGGGATACGTTTTAACGAGCTCCTAGACGAGTTCGAAAGACATGGGGTAATTGTCCTAGGGATGTCTACTGACCCGCCAGAGAAGAACAGGAAGTTCGCTGAGAAGTACGGCTTCCGCTTCCTACTCCTAAGTGACCCCGAGGGCGAGGTCGCATCCTTGTATGGTGTGCTGCGTGAGACGAGGAGTGGGAGGAAGAGTGCTGCTAGAACCACGTTCATCATTGACAGGGACGGGAGGATAGTCAAGGTCTTGAAGAATATAAGGCCGGCGGAGAAGCATGCAGACCTTGCCCTCGAGATCGTGAAGAGCCTATCTCAAGCGTGACCCTCCTCTAACCCTGCTCGAGACCGCCTCTCTCAGACCACACATTAGCCCCCTGACGCTCCTCCACACCTTCACAGCCCTCTTCCTGGGGTTCTGAATGAACCTCCAAAGCCATTCAAGCCCAACCCTTGAGATCAGGTGTGGGGCGGGCTTCTCGACGCCGGCCAGCATTTTGAGTGTGCCCCCTACCCCCATAGCGAGTCTGGCCCCTATATTGTCGAGGGTATGTTTGAGGACATCTATGAGGATCTCCTGCTTTGGGGGCCCTAATGCGATGAATAGTATGTCCGGCCTTGCCTCCTCAACGAACCTCCTTATACTCTCAACCTCCTCATCATCCTCGCGTGGCTCGAGAGGTATAATGCCAGGTGCGTACGTGGCGACCTCTACGTTCCACCTCCTCTTGGCCTCCTGGGCTGCCCTGGCGAGGATCTCCTCGGTCTCCCCGACGAAGCCCACCTTTAGACCTAGCCTTCCAGCCTCCTCTAGGATCTTCAGGGCAAGCCTGCTCCCAGGAAGGTGTTCAGCAATCTTCCCACCGTATTTTAGGTTGAGGAGCCACACGACCCACTTACCGTCAGCAGTACAATCACCCCTCTCCAGCGCTTCACGGAACCTGGGCATTTTCAGAGACCAGTAGAGGAACTCTGCGTTGACCGTGTACACGATTGAGAGGCCGGGCTGGAGCCACTCCTCCCTCCACCGTGCGCCCTTAAACGGTATCCCGCATAGTGTTGGTATGTGATCATCCTCCTTCTGCATGTGCTAGTACCCCTTACACGTTTTCCGAGCTCTTACGTGGGGCCACCCAGCCGTCGGGGGCTCAGCACTCAAGACCCACCTCATAGCACTCATGTGGCTCGGAGCTGCCGAGGACATCATCCCCCTCATCCGGCTAGGTTGTCCCCCACCCGCTTTCTAATGTAGTATGCGGAAGGTGTAATCTGTGAGGCCACTATTATTGTGACGACGAAGTTTTGCCCGGTAAAGATTATAAGTGTGTAGGTGCTCTCAATATTGAAATAAAGGATATAGAATTGTGGTGGTCGAGCATGATTCCTAGCCTGGTGGTCTATGCGGGTATTGTTGACACTTTGAAGCAGTCCGTTAATAAAATGGTCGCAGCGGTACCTGATATTCTAGCCATTATAATAATACTCTCGGTCGGCTACTTCATCGGTGCACTCGCGGGAAAGGCCGTTAACAGGATAGTGGAGAAGCTTGTTGAGGAGCCGATTAGGAAGTCCGCGATAGGGGAGAAATACGCTGCACTCGGCATCAACTTGTCCGACTTCACCGACGCAGTAGTCAAGGCCTACGTATTCGTTATAGCGTTAATGCTAGCCCTACCCTATATGAGGATAGGGGGTGAACCTTACAGGGTAATCGCAAGCATAGTCTACTACCTGCCGAAGCTCCTCGGAGGGATTGTAGTGCTAGTCTATGGTAGCCTCCTGAGCATGGGCCTCTCCGGCTTTATCGGGGAGAGCCTTAAAGCTGGGCTCCAAAGGGAGGAGGATAAGAGCCTAGTCAACATGATCTCTAACGCTGTAATGGTGGGCTTGATAGCAGTCTTCATCACAATAGCTCTAAACCTCATGCAGATCGGGGGACAGCTAATATACACCCTAATACTAGGCATCGTCATACTAGGTATCGGGGCCATAATAACTGACGCCTTCTTCCGCACACTAGAGGGTTACGAGGGCTTCAAGGAGTTCATAGGCTATGGGAAGTTCCTATTCTATACAGTGTTCGTCTTCACAGGCGTAGCAGCGATCTTCCAGGCATTCCCTGGAACGATAGCAGTGCTAACGAGACTTGCGTGGGGAGTTGCTATAGCGTTCGCCATAATCTTAATCCCACTGGTATACAAGTTGACTAAGAGGATGGCCACGGAGTAAAGACTGCTTCCCTAATAAAACAATTATTTTTCTCTAAAACCTTCAACTTTTTCTAAGAATCTCTTCAGCCCTCTCCAGTAGGGCCTCGACATGGACTCTAACGCTGTCGACCACAGGCAGCTTTATCCTGAACCCACCGAAGACTAGTGGGAGCTCAGTGCAGCCCAATACTATGGCGCGTGCCCCCCGGCCCACTAGACCGGTTATTATCGGGCTAAGTCTAAGCTTCGCCCGGGTGTCTATTAGCCCCTTAGTTAGGTTATCGATGACCTCGTCGACAACCTTCTGCTCGAATGTTAGCGGTGTGATCACTTTTATTCCGAGTGGTTCGAGGGCGTTGTGGTACAGTCTGTAGTTTATGGTGGCCCTTGTAGCTAGGAGCCCAACCTTGCTAACGCCCAGTTCCCTGATCTTCTCTGCCACAGCGTCGACGATACTGATAAGCTCTGCCTCCCGCAGATACTTTGAGACTCTTGGGGCGACTATGTGTGGGGTGTTGGCCGCTATACCGATTATCTTGGCGCCAGCCTCCTCGAGTTGTTGGGCGGCTTCTCCCAGGTATTGTGAGAGCCCCTCTAGATCCCCGTTTCTCACGTAATGTTGTACCTTCTCGAGGCTGACACTGTTTATTACGATCTCGAGGTATGAGCCGTATCTCTTCTTCGCGAGCTCAACTATCTCCTTATAATAGAGTATTGTACTGTAGGGGCTGAGGCCGCCGATCAGTCCTATCTTCACACTATCCACCACTTAGGATCCGGTTGAGCGTGTCTGGGGTGATAAAGGGGAAATATGGGGGGTGGGAGGGGCTAATACTCTACGGGGCCTATGACCTGGCGGCCAACCATCTTATTGATCC
>WAOT01000021.1 GCA_015521115.1 Desulfurococcales archaeon | reverse complement strand
GGCCTGGGGCCCCCGACCTAATAACAGTTAGGGGCCTCCGCGCATTGAGGAGTGCTGATGTAGTCGTGTACGACAGGCTCGTCCATCCAGACCTCCTAGCTGAAGCCCGCCCGGGCGCACAGCTGATATATGCTGGAAAGGCTCCGGGCCGCCATGCTAAGAGCCAGGACGAGATAAACAAGCTCCTATACGACCTAGCGAGCCAGGGCCTGGCGGTTGCTAGACTCCACGGCGGAGACCCTCTACTGTATGGTAGGGGCGAGGAGGAGTGTGCATACCTCCTCTCTAGAGGAGTAGAGTGTGAGGTAGTACCGGGAGTCCCGTCCTTCGTCGGCGCTGCTGCCGAGCACCTTATCCCACTGGCTGGTCGGGGGGTGGCTAGCGAGGTCGTCGTCTCAACAGGCACATACGCCGGGGGCTCTAGGGTTTCAGAGGACAGGGCAAAGAGCTTGATAGAGCTAGCGGGGAACGCCGTCTTCCTAATGGCAACAAAGAGCTACACTACAATCCTGAGGGCAGCCCTCCATGCAAAGGGGAGGGATGTGGCGGTTGCCGTGGTGGAGAGGGCTACTATGGGCTCTAGGCTTGTAATCGACACTGCCTCCAGGCTCCTCGAGGCGGATTACAGGCCAGAGCCGCCTTCGGTGATAATAGTGGGGGGAGGCCCGGAGTGGAGGATGAGGCTAGGGGTCAAAGGTGCGTCGCGCTCCTAGCAGGGCCCGAGCCCCCTCCCCGCTTTCTCGGCCCGTGTAGGACTCTGTGGATCCCCCTCCTCAAGATCCATGTTGTGAGGGGGAGCTCCACCTACCTACTCAAAATGGCCCCCCTCTTCGAGGCGATAGCGTTTACAAGCCCCCGAAGCCCGAAGGCCCTCCGGGAAGATGCTGAGCGTAACCGTATACTAAGAGGAATAAGGGAGGCATTGGAGGCTAGAGATGTGTGGGCTGTCGGGCCGAGAACGGCTAGCACTCTAAGGGAGGAGCTCGGTGTAGACGCTCTCACACCAAGCAGGTACACCACGGAGAGCTTGGCTTTGGAGCTTGTACAGCACGGTTATACAAGCATCCTAGCAGTCAGGAGGCCCAGGGCGTCCCCCACGCTGCCCGATACTCTTGTCGGGAACGGTATCGTCTATGCAGAGATACACGTGTATAGGGCTGAAATTGACGGGGCCTGGAAAGAGAAGGTCTCCGCAGTGCTGAGGGGTGGTGTAGACTATTTGGTCGCAACCAGCAGTGAAATAGCCCGCTACATGGCCATGCTTGACGGCAGGATTATCAGTATAGGGCCGCAGACCAGTAAGACGTTAATGGGTCTAGGAGTCGAGCCCGCATGCGAGGCACGCGAAAGCACTCTTCAAGGGATCGCTGAGTGCTTGGAATCGTTGGAGCACAACCCACCCTAGAGTGGAACGCTACAGTAACACCTGCTATTAAAAGTGCTGGAGCAACCATAACAACAGGGTTAAGGTAGCGGGGGCTAGCAGGGGTTGAGGGCTGAGATCCGTAAGCTGCAGAGGCTGGGTTCTGGCAGCATAGTTGTTACAATACCCAAGTCCTGGGCCAGCAGGCTAGGCTTGGAGCCAGGAGTTAGTGTTATGCTAATCGACGAGGACGACTCGATAAGGATACTCCCCTTGAAGGGGACGCAGGCCGGGGAGTCCTATCTAGACCTCTCGAAAGTAACGCCAAGACTTGTTGAGGGCCTCCCCATATGCACCTATCTCACCGGGCTTAAGAAGGTCAGGGTCAGGCTCCCCCAGGAGGACGGAGAGCTGCTCCTAAAGCTTATTAGTAGAGCCATGAACTTCGTCGGACTCCAGGTCTTCTCCGCGGGGCCGAGCGAAGCGAGAGTGGAGGTTCTCCTAGACCATGACAAGATAGACCATGTAAAGCTGATAAGGAACATGGGCACTGTCCTCGAGGATCTGACCCGCCTACTAGAGGATGCCATTAAGAAAGGGCAGGCCGATATGGTGAAAGCTGACCTCCTAAGGAGGGAGCTGTTGCGGGAGCTCTACATGGCTATACGGTACCTCCTCTCAACCCATATAACGACTGAGAGTATAGTCTCCAAAGAGCTCTCAGCACTTGTGGCGAGCTACCTGGGGCTCGTCATAGACCTGCTATATGAGAGTCTCGTCCTGATAAACACTTCAGACCCTTCAAGCCTAGGGGAGGGTGATAGGAGGATTCTCGGCGACCTATACGGTAGCCTCGCTGGTACTAGTGTGATGTTCGTGAAGGCGATTGCGTCGCCGAGCACTTCACGTGTCGAGGCACTTTACGGTATGGTCGCTCAGATAAAGGCTAGGGCCGAGGACTCTCTATCCTCTCTGGAGACCCCCTTCGCCGGTGTGTTGCTGGGCAGGATAATGGATGTTGTCAGGGTTCTGACCCTAGCCTCTCACATACTTACTTGCCTTACGATACTGGAGAGGGCTAAGACGGTGTAGGGCTAGCAGTATAGCATTATTAGTGCCATGAACGCTAGAGGGGCTATCGAGAGGACTATGCTCCACTTATACACCTCCCGTGAGAGTGCAGGCCTAGCCCCTGCCGTCTTAACATAGAGTATCTTGTTAAGCGATACGGCTGCGAGCACGGCCATTATACTAGCACCAACAATACACTCCCCCACAGCAGTCATGGCTGTGCCAAGCGAGAGTATTACAGCTGTCGCGCTGACAAGGCCACCTATAAACGATATAGCTACGGGCGCTAGGGTGAGCCCGGAGAGGCCCATCTTCTCAACTCCTATGAGGGCACCCGCTATAACGGCATACGCCACTGCGCTCTTTATAGCGGTAGACCATGATAGGGGGCTCGTGACCTCGAGGGCGGGGACAGTTAACCCGGATGTGACTTCCTTCCCTATGTGTGTGCTCACAATGTATGCTAGTGCTACCGTGTACAGTGATATTAGGGATAGGTATGCCACCAACCTGTACGGTATCGTCCCTGTTATGATTACAACGCCTATGAGGCCTAGGGCTATCAGCTTGATCTGTGCGACAACAATTACTAGTGGCGTAAGTCCCTTGACGGCCCTCTTGGCTATCTCCTCTTCCCTGGCCATTGCCGCTATACTTCTCGTTAGGGAGGCGATAGTTGCTTCGCTATTGACGAGTGCACCGAGGACTGTCGCGTACAGGAGACCCCTTCCCCCCCACATTCTCGCTGACATATATGTTGTGAAGCTTATAATTAATATTACTATGAAGAATATATAGCTCTTGTAGACGAGGCTTACTCCCAGCGAGTCGCTAACAGCCTTAACAATCGGGCCCAGGATTAGGGCGAGGGCCCCGACCTCGATCATGGCCAGAAGCTCATTATAGCTTATTGCAGAGGCCGCCTTCTCAGCCGGGTACTTCATTGCAAGGGTTAATGCTACGAGAACACTAGTGCCCGCACTCTCAAGGATCAACCCTGCACCGGCCAGAGCGCCGCTGATGAACGTCACAAGCATAACTATGTACGTCGTCACGCCCTGGATCTTCAGGACTACCATCCTCGTATAGGCGTATATCAAGACTATAAGAAGTACCCCGATGAAGCCGAGGAGTAGGATGTAACCCCATAGGATCTCTCCGAGGGACTCTCCAAGGGTGAGCGTATAACTGCTTAGGGCCCCGAAGAGGCTTAGGAGGCCGAAGCTCCTCATTCCGGGTATGCTGCCGCCCGTCTTACCGCTCTTACCCTTCGCACTTAACTGGGCCCTCTCCCTCTCTAGCCCTATGAGCATACCCCCTAGTAGTGCTATGAGCATGCGGATCATGAAGTCTGCTGGGCTGACCGCCTCTATATTCCATCACCTCCTACCACACACTCTACTGTCCCAACTACTTCCTCTATAGTCGGGGCCTCGTCGAGAATGAACTGAGACTCTGGTAGAGGTGAGGTGACTCGTTTCAACCGTGCCCTCCTCCCTACTTTGACTACTATGACCGGCCCTTTCACCTCGGCCTGATAGTACCTCCCCCTGCAGACACCCTCGGAGAACAACACCCTATTCCCCCTCTTTAGGAGCCTTGAACCGTTGGGGGGCTTCCACTCTATGGGTCTCGGGCATATTGCTACTATCTCCACTTTTGCCCTGTCTACTCCTATACCGTACCTCTCCTTCAGCTCCCATATCGCCGCGTAGACCGCCTCAAGTGGGAGCCTGGCTACAACTCTCCTGATCTCCTCGTTAACACTCTTGATCTCCCCTCTCTCGCGGAGCATAGCAACTACTCCGGGCATGCTAGCGGCGAGGGGCACGTACACTATGAGTGTGGCGTTGATCTTACACCTCTTCACCTCTCCCCATCCCCCGGGGGGCACCAGTTTCCCGGTTCGGGTCAGTCGGGGATAACTTCCGCATCCTCAGATACTCAGCTTACCTCGATCACATCATCCCCTACAAAATTTATTCTAGGGGCTGCCAAGGTGATAAAGACATTGTCGAGGGGAGCCCCTCGGGAACACGAGCCTACCGCACAGCCCAGCAAGGGCTTGGGGATCGTGGCGATCCTCATTGGGGCCCATACCTATTATCTCGTGCAGGGCAAGCTAATAACCTCATTCAGGCCAAACGTATCCAGGAGAAGGAGAGGGGTGTGCGTGTAAGTTGTATTCTAAGATACTCGTGGGGTTCGATGGGAGCGAGGCAAGCTATAAGGCCGTTATGAAAGCCGCAGACCTGGCCCAGACTATGGGTGCCGATCTCATCATAGTCTCAGTAGTCCCACCGCCAACAGCACTCCTAGGGGAGCTCATGACGCCCGAGGTCATCGACCCAAAACCCCTAGCAGACGCTGCACGCTCAGCTATCAAGAGGCTTAAGGAGAAGCTTGAGAAGGAGAAGGGAGTCACCCCTGAGACGGAGGTTCTCCTAGGGGATCCAGCTGAGGCAATCGTCGAGCTGGCGAAGGAGAAAGGCGCCGACCTCATCGTGCTCGGGAGGAGGGGGCTGAGCAGGCTGGAGCGCCTCTTCGTGGGGAGCGTGACGAGGAAGGTTCTTGAGAGGGCGGAGACCGACGTGCTTGTAGTGATAGACTAAAAAAGCCGCACCACTAGTAGAGTACCAGTGGAGGGGGAACGTAGGCTGCCGGGGTGCCCGAGCGGACCAAGGGGACGGGCTTGAGACCCGTTCCCCCTCACGGGGGGCGCGGGTTCGAATCCCGCCCCCGGCGCCACCATTGAGAGGCGATACCTCTACTAGCTCTCAGCCTTTGGCTTCCTCTTCCACATTCTCGGGTATAGGCCCGGCTCCATTATGATCCTCTTAGGCCTAACCGCTACCCCTCTCTCCAGCTCTAGCATCTCTCCCGCCGACACTTCAGCTACGCCCAGGCCTATCAGTTCGCCCTTCAAGGTGAGCATTGCGACCATGTCTCCCTTCTTGACGGTGTCTTGAACCATGCTTATTCCCGGCATGTTCAGCGTTGCACCATGGACAATACTCTCCACGGCACTATCCCTGACTACTACCTTTGGGAGGTGACATATGCTGAACTCCCCTGGTAGTACTGTGCGTCTTAGGAGGTCGTCCTTGCCCTCCTCCCTGAGCCTTATGAGGGCGAATGCGACGTCGTGCATTCTTACGAGGTTCTTGTCCTCATGGAATGGCCCGGTTCTCGTCCTCCTCAGCTCTCTCATATGGGCTCCCACGCCGAGTACTAGCCCCATGTCCCAGCAGAGCTTTCTCATGTATGTTCCGGCTTCGCAGTCCACTCGGAGGAGGGCGTATTTCCCTGTGTATTCTAGGAGCTCTATCTCGTTCACCCTCTTAGTCCTCAGGGCCCTTTTCACGCTACTCCTTACGGGGGGTCTCTGGTAGATGGTGCCTGTGAACTCTCTTATCACCTCCCTAAGCCTCTCCTCCTCGACCGGCTTGTGGAGCTGCATGACACACACGTACTCCTTGCTCGAGTGTATTACGGAGCCGACTACCCTCGTCATCCTGGCCAGGGCCACGGGGAGGACTCCGGTTACCTTAGGATCTCCCCGCCCTCCCCAGGCTGGGGGTAGGGCTCTAGGGTGCCCCCGTGGCCCGCCCTCCGGAGGTTAAACATCCTCTTAATCCATGCGACTACCTCGTGGCTCGTTGGCCCTGGGGGTTTGTCCAGGTTTATGACGCCGTACTCTATGTACTTCTCCGTGGGCCTCTCCCACGGGATCCAGCCCCAGCCCTCTTGTGTTGGCTCCTCATGTTTCACAAGCCATTCCCCCCTATAGCCGCAGAAGCTGTTGACCTCCTCGAGGAATTTGCGTCCTCTTGCTGTGATATCATTACTGTCCATTTCCGGCTCCACCCCTATCAGCCTCTCCCTCTCTGTGGGCTCCGAGGTTAATAGCAGGCTCCCCACGTACCCATACAAGTGCGGCTGCTAGGACTAGCCAGGGGGATAGGCCTCCTAGCGAGTAGAAGGGGTAGTCTTGGACTGTGTGGAGCGGGATTGCTATGTTGCTCACGTTGTCCATGACGTCCGCGTAACGGTATGCCAGCAGTAGTTCTCCCACACTCCCGTTTTCCCCTGCAACCAGGGCTGCCGAAGCTAGGAGGGTGTACGGGTCTCGGGGTGATCCCTCGAGTAGCTTTAGCCTCAGGTAGCTCACGTTTACCATCTCCCTATATGTTAGCCTTGGGGGGTCTATGCTGGCTATCTCAGCAGAGATCATCCTCCTAGACTTCACCATATACGTGCACGTGCACTCAGCGCTACCGGCGTAAACGTTCGCTCTACACGAAGCCCTCGATCTATTCACTTCAAGGTCGGCCTCAACATACTTGGCTACAACAGCGGTAGGAGGGGAGGGTTGCCCCCTTTGTAGTACTAGCTCGGGGAGCGCTTGGATTGCTTTTGAGGCTTCAGGGTTGCTTTTCTGGAGTTGGGCTCTCGCTACCCATAAGTTGTACCCTTCAACACCGACGTCTAGCGGTATTCCAATGATCGAACCCGATGGTAGCCAGATCTCGCCCTTCCTCACCCCGATGACCGCTTCAGACATTAGTGAACCCAAGGGCGTGCTCGTTATGTTGCCTTTACCACCTAGGAGGCGTGGGGACGCTATTACGGCAGAGTATATGTGTATAGTGTATGCACCGTTTAGCGTCTCCACTTTGAACTCCATTGGGCTCGAGAAGTTCACTATTAGCACGTTATGGACGGGCGAGATTGTCTCCCCGTTTGTGAGAGTCCAAGGTATTAGGAGGCCCTTAACGTTAATGGAGGCCCTTAGAAGGTACGTCCCGTTCTCCTCTCCCACGGCATATGAGACTATTGCCGGATTCGACAGGTTGAGCAGTAGGAAGTTGCTCGCGTTAGTTATGAGTGCTGAGACGTTGCTACCCGTCTCTAAGTCTATTATGGTAGCGTTCTCAATTATGCCGTTCAGCTGTGGGAGGGCTATAACTCGGCCCTCCAGTATTAGCCTAGTCACACTCCTGTCCCCAACCCCCTCAACTGCCTGAGAGAGGTTCTCAACTGCCGCTAGGATCTCGTCATACCTCTCAGCCGGAGCCCCCGAGAGTTTTACGGTAAGGTTGGAGTTTGAGACACTAACATCTATACTATCGGGAGTGACAAGGCCTCCTCCACCCGCAGTCTTACCCGGTAGGACGCTTAGAGTGGAGAGTAGAACAGTCGTTAGCACTAGAAGTGAGAGGAGCCTCCTACTACGGTTCTCTGCCGGTGCGGCTATGGGGGCTAGGGCCAAACTCAGCACTACCGTAACTACCGCCATCGTGGTAAGGTCGTGAGTGTACTTGTAGGATGCTATGCCCGCTATCATTCCTATGAAGGCGGAGAACCCGATACCCGCCATATTCTCGACGACCTCGCTATAGGCAGCTAACGCGCCCAGTGCTATGGTGAGCAGTGATAGGCGGAGGAGGAAGGGTTTACCGGAGACTATCAACGCGCTTGCACTAATTAACGATACTATAATGCTTGAGAGAGCTGTAAGCCTGCCCTCACTCATACCCCTCAAGCTGTCTGGTATTAGTGGTGCTAGCGACACCACTAGTAACCCGAGGCCCTCGACCCCGGAGAGCCCTGGATATACGCGGGAGGCGATGAAACCGGCTAAGACCGGTGAGGGGGAGGCTAGGAGTGCATGCCCCTCCGGCCCACCAAGGAGTAGGCCAAGCCCTATCGATGCGACTGAGATCACTAGAGAGGATCTTATACCAACCTCAGGCTCTCCGAGCATCACCCCAATGTAGGCTGCAAGAACTACGATTATGATCCCTGCTAGGCGTATACGGCTCCTGTCAGAGCCCTGATAGGGTATAATGGCTAGAGCAGACCCCACCCCTAAGAGTATATACGAGAGGGGAGTCCAAGGATCCCCCCTCACGAGACCGCTCTTCAGGCCGGGGACTGCTAGAACCGCCAGGGCGAGGACAATAGCGGTTCTACCTAGGGCCAGCACTATCCTAGAGTCCCGTGGAGCCAGCTTTCTGGCGCTCATGAATTCTCACTCCCGCTATGCTGGGAGACGCCCTTGTTGACGGAGTGTTACAGTAGTGGAGGATAAAACTTGGACGCCCGTGGCTACCTCCACAGAAAAAACTGTTTTAAATATAATATATTCTAAACAGGGGAAAAAGTTAGTAGTTTGGGGTTTAAGCTGGTTTCCTCGCCGCTAGGCCTAGGGCTATTGCGGCGATTATGAGACCGATCACGCCGATGCCAAGGGCCACGCCCGCCCTTCCTGCCTTAGCCGTTGCCTCCTCGGCTGTTGACCTGATCTCGTCGATTGTGCTCTGGATCTTGCTTACATTGTTCTGTAGGGCGGTGACGTTCGCGTTTAGTCCTGAGACGGTCTTGTTTAGGTTCTCAGTCTGCTGGCTCACCTCGGATAGGTTCATGTCCAGGTTCTCGAACTGGGCCTTGAGGCTGGAGATGTTGTTCTGGAGCTGCGGTATCTGTGCCTCCATTGCCTGTAGTCTCTGCTGGAGCTGAATTAGCTGGTTCTGTAGCTGCTGGATCTGCTGCTGTACCTGAGTGTTGTTGCCTGCCTGTGCCTGCAGCTGCTGGATCTCGTTCTGCAGCTCTATTATACGGTGGGCCGTCTGGTAGTAGCTCACCATCCTTCCCAGCTTGTCCATTACGGTGTCAACAATACCGAACCAGTGTGCGTAGTCGGGGCCCATCATTGCTGCTCCATGCCTCCACCTCCTACCGTCGTGGTGCCAGATGTAGTACCACATGAGCTCCATGTACTCGTCAATCTTGTTGCTCGGATCCTGAATACCCTCATCCCAGGCTTTCTTGAGGAGGCTGAAGGCGTAGTTTGCGGTGACGTTGTAGTCTATTAGGTTCTGGTCGTAGGTGGTGAAGTAGTTGTCTACCCACTGGCTGTTGTGGCAGAGCTCACAGACCGACTTCATTGTGTCCCTCTTCTGCTTAAGTTCTCCGGTGTAGATGACGCTCTTAATCCTGGGGAACGCTAGCTCGCCGGGCTGTGGGGCCTGGTCTACTCTGAACTGGTAGCCTTCTGGTAGGACTCCACTCTGCTTTAAGCCCTTACCGTTCAGCTGGTTACCTCCCTTGATTATGGCGTTCTGCGTGAAGTCAGCCCACTTGGGCTTGGGGAAGGTGAAGAAGTGGAGTGTGTCCCATACTATCCTGCTCCTCAGGTCGTGGCTGCCATAGACGACTATTGTTCCGTTGGGGTCAGCTATGGTGCTCATGTGGCAGGTCGCACAGGTTGGGGCCCTGAAGTCTACTCCAACCCTCCATGGCAGGTCTGTCCAGTTCCACCTCTCACCCTCTGTTGAGTATATGATACCGTGCTTGCTGTGCTCGTAGATCTCGATGTGCGGGTGGTCGTAGCCTAGGTGGCACTGGCCACAGGTCTCAGGCTTCCTAGCCTCCTCTAAGCTGAAGCTGTGCCTTGTGTGGCAGGCAGTACAGGTGCCAAGGCTCCCGTCGGGGTCTACCCTGCCCGCACCGTTGCTAGGCCAGCCCCAGTAGAGTACTCTGTAGCCCTGGTTCTGGTAGGGGACTACGAGGCTACCGTGGCACTCGAGGCATGCGTGGTAGACGTAAGCGTTCTTATATGAGGTGTTCCACATTATGCCTGTACTGTTGAGCACACCGCTGGCAGGGTATAGTGGGGACACTATTGTCTTGAAGTCGTAGTCGTAGATCGTGCCGAACTGCTGTACCTCTGGGTCGTTCGGGTTGTTGAGGAGCTTGCTAGCGTACTGCATGTACCATGGCCAGTCCACTATACCTGTGCCGGTCTTCTGATAGACTGGCGGGAGCATTGTGTCGGTCTCGTTGTTCTCCTTCGCATACTTTACTATCTTAGCGTACCATGGCTTGAGCGGGGCGTTGAGTGCTGCAAAGGAGTGCATTGTCCATGAGATCTCCATTGCCTCCTTCATGTGGCACTGGCTACAGTCCTTGAGCGTAACTATCTCCACTATCTGGAAGCCGAAGTGACTGCTTGCGATGTCGGGCCTGTTCTGCTCCTTGAACATACCGTGACACTCGTAGCATCCTACCGTGTAGTTGTAGTTCTGGAACTTGTCTGCTATAGTGTAGTTCTCATAGCCTATTGCCTCATAGATCTCAGCCACATCCGCTGGCTTGTGCCAGGCGTGCTTGCTGTTGAGCCAGTCGAATACTATCCCGGGGGTCTCCTCTAAGTGACACTCTATACACTGCTGGGTCTGGGGGCTTGCAAGCTGGAGGGCCTGTTGGAGTCTATCCATGTCTGAGTTAGCTGTGAACTGGGTGCTGTGTGCCTTGAAGAGCTGGGGTGTTAGCAGGGGTGATAGTATCATAAGCGCTAGCAGTAAGTAGCTCAGAGCTCTCTTCATGCCTACGACACCCCCCTCTACATCGGAGGGAGCCGCGCCCCCTTGTTACTACAATAATATAGGGGCATCATTTATTACTGACACCGTAAATATTCGTACTAACACGTCATAACTGGTTAGCATATCATGAATTCTAGGAGTGGAAGACTGTCAACAGTTTTTAAAGGAAAAATATTATTTTTTAGCTGATAATAATAAATATCCACATCCTGCCAGTACTAGGATTAACGCCACAACAGGCGAATACTTCAGCGTTGCTGGAGGCTGGGCCTGGGGCTCTGTTACTGTGACTGTCCTCTCCAAGATCTTTGAGTTATTCTGGACTATAACCTCTGTGTGGGTGACAGTCTCGGTAACAGTTTTGGTCTTAGTGACTGTCGTAGTCACCGTCTCAGTAACGGTGACTGTGCTAGTGCAGTTTCCTCCGGCTGGCGGTGTGGTGGTAGCAGGCTGAGTTGTCGTGGTGGTGGTTGTAGTAGTTGTCGTGGTAGTTGTCTGCTGAGACTTTGTCTCGTTAAACAGGTACTGGAAGTACTGGTAGATCGTCTGGTACTGATCATCTGTTATGCCCCCCGAGGCCTCGGCATATCCCTTCATGGTCTGCATTAGGTCGTCGAAGCTGGAGTACCCGAGATCTTGTGCAGCCTCGTCTAGACTACCATAGGTCTGGGCTGAGGTCGTCACCCAGTCAACCAGATCATCCCAGGTGTGACATGACTTGCACCCACTATTGTCAAAGGCTTGCCTAGCCTGTTCCTCGGTCGGCTGTGTCAGCCCGGTTAGGGCGTATGGGACTAGGGCTACTATGAGGGCGAGTATAGCTAACACCTTGAGCCTCACACTACATCACCCCCCTTCACTCTAAGGGTGTAGAAATAGGCTTTCACGAGGATCGCGTAAAGAATCAGGAGTGTAGCGTGTATACCTATCCCCACGAAGACCTCCATAGGGGTTATGTGGTAGGTTGCTGGGACGTTCATCGGGTTTATTATGAAGCCCGGTATGACCGTGGCAAGCGTCTTCTCCGCAAAGACTGCTATGAAGGTGAGGGCAGCTATATACGCAATCGAGCCTTTACTCCTCCTCATAGAGGGAACCATACTCAATAGCACGGCCGCAGTGCCGAGCGCAATCCAAAGCCACATTAGGAATGTCACAATGTTTATCACACCGCCGTAGAACGTCGCCTCCAGCTGGTGTCTTTTGAGGGGCTCAGTGGTGTACCAGAACGCCTCATGGGCCTCTGCTAGTGTGAAGAATAGGCCTGTTGTTAGTGATATCGCTATCACGTTCAGTGTTATCCTGTATACCCTTAGAGGTACTGTGAACTCCTTAGTGTACTTCTCTAGTATGTAGAGGACTAGCAGTAGGAGTGCTGGTCCGCTGGCGAACGCTGTTGCGATGAACCTTGGAGCTAGTAGTGCCGAGTTGAGGGCTGGCCTTGCTGTGAGCGCGTGGAAAATGAATGCTGTTACTGTGTGGATTCCTATGGCGAAGGGTGACGAGATAATCATGTACACTACGATGGCGTTCCAAGGTATCGCTAGCCCCTTCCTGTATCTGTGAACCGTGTATAGGTACATTATGGCGTTCAACGTCATGTAGGTCATGATCACGAAGAAGTCCCAGTCTAGCATGCTCCTTAGGTTCTCGAACCTGGGGAGCCTTACGAGTGCTCTCTCCGGGCGGCCTAGGTTTGCGACTATGCCCCATATTGTTATTATAAGTGCTATAACGGCCTGTGCCTCAGCGAAGGGGATGATCTTCTTGAAGTCTTTGTCCCCGAAGACGTATCCTATGAAGCTGAATATTACTGCAGACGCTGCGATCCCGACCCAGAGTGTAAAGAACGATATGTATAGCCCCCATGGTACGTCCTCGTTGACGCCTGTCATGTAGAGGCCTCCCTTGTCGGAGCCCAGGAAGATTGGCGCGTGCTGTACGAAGACCCAGAGGTAGATGCCGTAGGCCGCCATTACTCCAAGCCCTAGTAGGAACATTTTGTATGCTCTACTACCCTTGAGCCCCTCCCTGAATACGTAGATGAACGTCTCTACGGCCTCATAGAGGGTTCCCTTTCCTCCCCTCTCCGCCATCACTTACCACCTCCCTCCTTGCGGGGCGTCTTAGCTCCGCTGAAGAAGTAGAAGAACCTGGGGTTCGTCCCCGCCTCTGGCTTCAGCACGAAAACGCCATACTCTTCTATTACCCTCCTTATAGGGCTGTTGGGGTCTTTGAGGTCTCCAAAGACCCTAGCGCCGACAGGGCATGCCTCCACACACGCCGGGACTCCACCGTCTCTAGTCCTCTGGACACACCATGTACACTTCTCTACCACGTGCACGGGCCTTGGTATGTTGCCTAGGATGTGCATGTTGGGGTTGAGATCTAGTGGGTCAAGCTTTGGTGGGAATAGGTTGAACCTCCTTGCACCGTATGGGCATGCTACTACGCAGTACTTACAGCCTATACACTTGTCATAGTCAACTACCACTATACCGTCTTTCTCTTTCCATGTGGCCTTTACTGGGCACACCATTGTACAGGGCGGGTTCTCACAGTGCATACAAGCTACTGGTACATATACCTTCCCCTTCTTGGGCGCTACTGTGTAGTCGTCTCTAGCACCTTCTAGGTCTGAGAGGCCCTCTCTGTCCATCTCGTATATGTGTATCCAGTCCATGCCCGCGTTTCTCAGGGTGTTGTTCTCCATTACACAGGCGTACTCACACCTCCTGCACCCTATGCATTTATCGAGGTCTAGGGCCATGGCGTACCTCTTGTTAGGGTCGGGCGGTGTCGCCTTGACCGTTATCTTTGAGCACTTCTTCTTCGCTAGGAGGCAGTCGGCACTGGCGAAGCCCTTCTCGCTACATATTTTATCAGCCGCGGCCATGCAGAGATTCTTGAGCTCTTCCTCCTTCTTCTTAGCCCTCTCCTCGTAATGGCCTAACCCCTCCCTCGCTTCTGCAACGTTCAGGATATCGTCTAGTCCCACCTTTTTCAGCATCTTCTTAAACTCTTCCTTATCAAATACTGCGAAGTCGATTGTGGAGAGGAGTGCTGCAAGGCCCGCTATCTTTATCGCCATCCTCCTCTTCTCGTCAACCTTACCCTCCTGTATTTTCTTACCGTTGCCCTCCACCATTTGCCCCTCACCCCATATGCTCCTTCTTATATACGAAGTGGCTTGCGGCGATGAGGACTAGTCCTGTGACTAGGACTGCTATGCCACCATAAGTTATGGAGGACTCGTCGGGGGGAGGAACCCTCCCCTCTGGGGGTGGTAGTATGCTTATAGCATAGTATGTTGGGTCGTGGGGGTTGTGGCATTCTACGCATGCCCTTGCAGGCTTCTGCTTGAGCTTTGTGTAGTCGTCACATATATGGTAGACCCACTTGACCCCTTTGTACCCCTTGACCTCTATTGCTTGGCCGTTGGGGCAGTCGAAAGTCCTATTTCCGTGTGCACCTAGAAGGTAGTCCTTGTAGATCTTAGCATGGCACTGGGCACAGAGGAGGTTGTCAGCCATTAGCTGGCTCCTGTTATGGACTCCAAGAATTGCCAGGGAGATGTTGCCTCGTAGCTCCATCATTGCTGACTCGGGGTTATGGCAGTTGGAGCACATCAACCCCTTATGCGCACCACTCCTTAGATCCACTCCGTGGTACCAGCTGTAGTTTATATCCGCGTTTACCTTGAGCCTCTGATGGCATGTCGAGCATGGGTATAGGCTTTGGGGGTTCTGCTGGGAGGAGGCAGAGACCGGCTGAACGGTTATGGATAAGCTGGTGATGATGGTGATCAGTACTATGGCCGCTAGTATTTTTCCACTATTCCTCATCTCTCAGAACCCCGCCTTGCAGGACGGGTGCACCTAGTTCTAGATCCTAGCACCCTCCCGGGAAAAGTATGGAGAACCGAAAAATTTCGGTGACCACGTGGAGATCCGTGGCAGCCCGTAGTGGATCCCCGTAGAGTCGCGTATATAGTGATGATTTACCACGGCCTTTGCCCACCTGTGTGATAAGCGGGGCTGGGAGGGTGTTACTACTAGTCGATAACATAGCTAAGGAAGTGTTGGGGTCTAGCCTGCAGAAGCTCCCTGCAAAGGTGGTTTCCGCTGATAAAAACAACATCAGGAACATTGTTTTTGAGCATGTCTCGAGGGGGGAGAAGGTTGTAGCATTATATGATGGGGCGTGGAGCGAGTACTGGAGTGTACGTAAGACTATCGAGGCTCACGGGGATAACTGGCTCCTGTACACCCCCATAGACTTGTTGGAGTTGAGAGTTTCCCCGCCGGAGTTAAGCGGTATAGGTCTGGTTGCCGCGAAACTCTCTTTAGCCATGACCTCCAAGGCCCCTAGAGCCCCTAAGATATTTACTACGAGGAAGGCGGCTACGAGGAGATCCCTGCTAAACCCTGTAAGAGGACTCAGCTACTTTGTTGCCGCACCAGTCCTATTGGACGCCCAGGCGTGCGCAATCCAGAGGCACTGCCACCTCTGTGTGGATTCATGTCCTAGGAACGCTCTCGAGGGTAAACCTCCCGGCCTAGATCCATACGCTTGCACTTCCTGCGGGATATGTACATGGTCCTGCCCCTACGGTCTCCTCTCCATGCCAGGCCTCGAGGTGGAAGGTTTCTCATACTTCCTGGATAGGATATCCAAGGACGTGTCATACCCATACCACCTCCTCATAACGTGTAGCACTGCACTGCCCAGCCTCCGGGAGGCCCTCTTAAGAGAGAATATTAGACCTACTGTAGTAGTCCCCGTCGAATGCCCCGGCTGGTTCACTGAGAAGCACCACCTTCTGGCCCTGAAGCACGGTGTCCACCCGGTAGTCTATTGCCCAGGCAATACGGTAGCACAATGCGATAACACGCCCAGCCCACTCGTAGAGGGGCTTCCAGGCACCTACACCGAGTCTCTAGGCAAGGCGTTGGAGTCTCTCAGAAAGGTGCCCCCCATTAAGCCGGTCGAGGTTAAGGAGGGGAAGAAGATCCCACTACTACACGCGTTGATGGACGCTTATGGAGTCAGTAGGGCCAAGTTGAGGGGGCCCCTTATTGGAGTAGTGCGCGTTGATACATCGAAGTGTATGGTATGTGAGGCTTGCTCTAGCATGTGCCCGTATGGTGCTCTCAGGCTTGTGGTTGAAGGCGATGAGATCAGACTGGTTTTCGAGCATAGTAAGTGTGAGGCATGCCTCGCGTGTGTCGATGCTTGCCCATATGGTGCTATAAAAGTAGAGTTCGAGTATGATAGTGAAAAATATGGGAAGGAGACAGTACTGGCCAGGGATGAGGTCGCCAGGTGCATAAGGTGTGGTGCACCGCTTGGGAGCATGAAGATGATGAGACATCTTGAGAAGACGCTGAGAGAGAAGGGGATGCCGGAGTGGGTGATCAGGCAGTTGTGGTTGTGCCCCAAGTGTAAATTGTATGGGCTACCGCGCGACGCAAAACCACCCTAGCTTTCTGGAACAACTTATTTCGGCCGCTGGAGGGGACTGGTTATCAGGGCTTATGGTGGTAGTGTTTGGGTAGGGGCCGCCTTAGACTAAAAACTTGGAAGAGGGAGGAGCTTGAGGCGGGAGTCGTAGCACTAGTATCAGTGATCATAGGCGGCTTGATACTCTTCTACTTCCTAGTGAGTGGGCCGTTAACACTTGCGGCTGAGGAGGAGCCGGACTATGTAATTACTAGGAGCTCGGACTTTTACAGGGTAATCAACAGTACTAAACCCGTCGCCATAATGTTCTCAAGCGATACCTGCCCCGTCTGCCAGGCCATGGAACCTTACTGGAGCGAGCTATGCCGCCAGCAGGGCGGCGACATAGGCTTCTACCTGCTTAAGCTCAACGACGACACCATAAAGGTATTCGTGGACTACAATGTCCAAGAGACACCTACATTTATAGTGTTCGACGATGGAAGGCCTGTTGCAAGACATGTAGGGGCCTTTGGAGGCTCAAACATAACTGAGACTATGCTCGAGTGGGCAAGGCTGTCGACAGGAAAGTTCGGCGGAGAGGATCTCCTGCTTTTAAAGAAATACTGTGGAAGCTGCCACCCGACCCCGAAGAGTGTGAACAGGAGCGACATCCTCGACTGGCTCAAGAATGCGAGCTCAGACCCTATGGTATCCCTAATAAACTCTAGCATCAGCTCCAATGTGAGCCCGTCCCAGGCCGTCGGGGGCTTCCACGTATTGGTCGGCATCGTGAAAAACATGAACTCAAGCGTAGACGACCAGAACGCCACACGGATAGCCTCCCTACTGGACGCCATAGCAGTTAGCCTTCGCGCCGGAAAGACCGGAGAGAGTGTTGAAACAGTAGGACAAGAACATCCCGCGCAAGGGGGTGTTGCCGGAGCTGTGGCCATAACCACAGCCCTCACAGCAGGGCTCATAGCATCGTTCTCTCCATGCGTGTTCCCCGTGCTGCTCGCATACCTCTCCCTACTAACCCAGCGGCGCCGTAAACCTCTCGGGGCTGGCGCGGCCTTTAGGGCTGCGGCTGCCACGGCCGCCGGGACGCTGGCTGTGGGAGTACTGTTCCTAGCATTAGGTGCTGCGGCCCAGAGTATTAGCAGGATCCTGTTGCCTGTGGCGTCGTTGACCCTCCTCGCAGCCGGGATCCTCGGGTATATGGACGTCCCGACCTTCCTTAATGTTGGCGTGTCTACCAAGAGGGGGCTTACAGGCTTCAGCTTCCTCTACGGACTCCTAGCCGTCCAGTGTAGCTTCCCGCTCGTTGCTGGAGCTCTGCTCCTGGTTGCGAGTGGGGGGCTGAAGGTCGGAGCTGCCAGTCTCACTGCCTTCACATTAGGAATATCTCTACCTGTTGGCATAGCTGTTTGGGCATCACAGAGGGAAGAAGTGGCCGGGCTGCTCAACAAGTTATCCGGTGAGGAGGCGAGGAGGTTTAGTTACCTGTTCCTGGGGGTCATGGGGCTCGTGCTACTCCTTTACTCCCTTAACGTGATAGTGTTGTGAGAGGTGCGCTTAAATGAGTCTAGGACTCCACTATGCGGTCGTCCTCCCCTACATCGGCCTCATAGGCCTTATCCTCGCGCTGATCTCGGATGCAAGGGGGGATGAGGAGAGGGGTAGGAACCTGCTGAGAGCCTCAGTCATCCTCTTCCTGGTCGGATGGTTTATCTACATGATACCCTTTGTAACCCTCGACTACAGGCTGGCGGAGGTCGCTAAGAATGAGAACGATGACCTCAACCTCGCCCTAAGGATAGCTGCCTCATGGAGTGGAGGAGGCGGTAGCCTGTACCTGTATACTACGATGATAGCCCTCACAGTCCTCTATATTATCAGGGCGGGTAACGACACCCGCAAGTATAGGATCGCATCTGGGCTAACACTCCTCATAGCCCTGGCCAGCGCCATTCTGAATGGGGCGTTCGACGTCCTCCCGCCGGGATACGGGGGTTTCGGGATAAACCCTCTACTCAAGAGCTACTGGATCATCCCCCACCCTCTTACCACCTTCGGAGGATATGCACTACTCCTCGGAGGCTCCCTAATCTTCCTGTTCACAGGCGACAAGCTGAGGGCCATGAGTGTATTCCTAGCGGGCTGGGGCCTCCTCACGTTTGGGATAACCTTCGGGGCTATGTGGAGCTATGAGACCCTGGGCTGGGGCGGGTACTGGGGTTGGGATCCGGTCGAGATCTCCGAGCTAACCGTCTGGCTCGCCGCCACTGGCTTCCTCCACATGATAGGCCCCCTTGACGGGCTAAGGAGGAGCCTGGCCGCCCTAACAGCCAGCTCAGCCCTACTAGCACCCTACGTGACGAGGAGCGGGCTCAGCCCCCTCCACAGCTTCGCCGCCGCCAATATAGGGAGCCTCATACTCCTCATAGGAGCAGTCGGATTCCTCGTAATCACGGGGAGAGAGATCGCGAACTACTCTGAGAGGCTCAACTTCAATGATCTCAAGAGGAGACTACGCGGGCTAGAAGTGTCGGAAGCCTCCGTTATAGTAGCAGGCACCGCCCTGATAGCTATGGCGATATTTGTTTACGCAAGCCTCGCCATACCCAGCATTCTCGTCGCTGCGGGTAGGGAGGCGAAGGTTCCAACCATGGCAGAGGGTATCCACTTCTACCACCCAGTGCTCTACACACTCTTCATAGTGTCAATAATATTCGTTCCGGGATACTTCCTAAGCAGGGATCTGGGAAGGAAAGGGTTCTATGGCCTAACACTCACGGGGGTCATAACCGCCCTGTCGGTAGCGGTAGCAGTAGCCCTCCGCAGGATAGACTTCATGCCTCAGGCCCCAGAAACGACAAGACTCCAGGCGGCAGTAGGCCTGTCACTATCTTCAATAGTCGCTGGTGCGCTCACAACCAGCATCCTCGTGCACACACTATTCAGGAGGAGGCGGGGTCTAAACATTAGGGACACTGTTCTAAAACTCATACACCTCTCAATGCTGATAGCGTTTATTGGCATACTACTGAGCGGGACATTCGCCTTCAACGACAAGTACTTCGAGACCTACCAGATAAAGATGGGGCAGACAACGAGTGCGGGGCCCGTCGAGTTAACACTCATGGACTACGGTTTCGAGCCTAACCCCGGCCACACGGATCTTCGGGTATACCTAGAGAATACGACGTTTGAAGCTCTAGCTATCGACACGGTTCACATATTCTACACGGATCTGGGGGCTGCCATGAGAGAGGTGTTGCAGGCTGAGAGTATAGTAGAGGACAATGAGAGCCTGAAAGCCCTCCTCGACACTCTCTCGCAAGGACCATTAATAGTGAGTGTAGGAAACATGTCTTTGAACACTAGCGCCTCTATAGAGTATGTCCAGCTGACAAGGGGCTTATCTAGGATTATCGTTGACAACAGAACCGTAAGCCTAGCCCTGTTCAACGTAACGGCAGGCATACAGGCACAGCCCAACATGACCCAGAGTGGTGGGCTGCTTGGAGCAAGTGTTGAGGCCGCTATGGTGGCGGACAGGCTCGTTATTAATGCACCTATAAAATGGGAAGAATACACTCCAGGATTCCATGATTACTACGTGATAACGCTAAATGACCCCTTCACCATCGAGTTCTCAGAGAATGTCAGTTTAAGAGTTAATCAAGTCGAGATATACGTTGGGGGCCAGAACCAGACAACGCCCCCCTTCACTATTAAAGGCAATAACACGATAATAATTGAAAATCCCTTCATGCGAATCTCAAAGGGCACCCTGAGGATAGGGGACTACAGTTATAGTGTGCCGTTTAACCTGACAAGAGGGCTCTACCTATATATCCTAGTTCAGACGGGGAACGCCCCTATACTGGCTGAAGCACTCAATAGCCCACTACTGAAAGCGGTAGTCAGCTCCAACCTACAAGCTGGCGGGGGAGGTCATGGAGGGGCCGGGGTAGGTACACTATCTTTACCAAAGTCTGTACCCAGCGGGGACTATCTATGGATTAAACTGAGAGTTGGAGAAGACGGGGACGAGCACGAAGTTATAGCAAAGATAAGGTTTGAGGCAAACGGCGAGGCCAGCGGTATTCATGGCCTTGTGAACCCTGTCCTCCTAGTCCATAAGGGCCTAAGTGACATATACATAGTAGTCACTCAGCCCGTGCAGCAGGGGTTCTTTGGAGTCTACCACGAGCCGCTCCTTTACTATGTTAAAATGCTGCAGGAGGAGCTCCCACCGCAGAAAGCTCTGCTTGCAACCTCCGTCATGGCTATAGGGTATAACATAGCTGAGATCAGAAACGTGCCCGAACAACAGCTCGGCCTGGTACTCGAGCAGGCCCTAGTCGACATGTACTTAACAGCGTCCCACTTCGACCCGAACAACTCGAGCCTCAAGTCTGAGGGATTAGTGGTTAAGGTCAAAGTGGTTCCCGGAGTAAACCTCGTCTGGGCAGGTGCGATAAGCATGGGAGCGCTTGGTCTGATCTCGTCTGCTATGTATATCCTGACCGCTAGGAAGACCCATGCTTCTTAGAAAGCTCCCTTCCTTTAGGCTGTTGAGAAGTTAGACCCATTGAGTTAGAGTCGTAAGCAATGAATAACTCCTCAAGCAGATATCTTTTCACAAGTTTAATCTCGGCCTTCCTTAACAGCTCTGCAACTGTAGAGAGGGACAGGTTCACCTTTTCAGCTATAGCCTTCAGGTCTATGCGTCTAGGGTAGGAGTAGTAGCCGTTAAGGAAGGCTTTCAACAAGATCTGCTCCTGCCTCTCTGTCAGTGCTAGCTCGCTGTTCTCTGAGTAGTCAATAATACGTAAGCGGAAGCCGTGCTTTGAGAGTATTTCTAGATCCTTCTTGTAAGCTGCTATTACAAGACTCTTCATCCTTCCGTTCTCTATTATAGTGGATATGGGGTACATCCTGGGGGATGGTGTGGCAAGGGGGCAGAAGATCCTCTTATTACACCCCTTTGCGGGCATAGTCACGTATACAATAGTTCCGCCACATGTGTTCCCAATTATTGTATAGTAGGTGTTGCTCGTCCCAGAGATCCTCCTTAGTACCTCCCTCACCTGGCTTTTACTTCCAACAATTCGAAGCCATACGTGTAGCCTGTTGTCCCACGAGTCAACTCTCAATATGAAGATCCTCGGCCTCTTGTTCTTTCCGGATAACGGTATTGATAGTAAGTCCTTCAAGGCGCAGCTCTCATATTCTATGATAGACTTTACTCCCCTGACCTCATTCAACTACTACACCTCCTCGAGGCCGGTCGATGGGGCAGGCGGCTTAGGTTACCCTGGTCATCCCCTGCTGGCTACGCCTTGCTGATAGCTGCTGTGGCATCCCTTGAGGATCGAATCTACCTGAAGGAATGGGAGCTCTACCGATCCACCATTCCAAACCAGCTTTGCCCTGACATTTGGGTCATAAACGCCGGCCACGACTACTTGCCCGGCTAGACCCGACCCCATTTGGTATGCTGAGAGATTGCTTCCAGCATCATAGAGAGCTAGTACAGTGAAGTTCCCGCTTGAGAGGAGGAACACGCCATACGTGTGGCCGTCGTCGGTGTAAGCTACCCCGTAGCTCCTGTGTGCCTCCACTATGTATGTTTTCCCTCCGACAATTAACCTGTAGACCCCCTCTCCTATGGGCGTAACGTTACCCTCGACTGTCACTTTCACCCTCTTCTTAACGTCAGCAAGGTCTGCGACGCTCTTGTAGTTTGACTGGCTTAGGCTCATGTAGCCTATCGCAACGAGTACTACTGCAAATAACAGTGCTGATATGAGTAGCTTCTTCTTATCCCTAGCGTTTATTTGCTGCTTCAAAGCCCACCCCCATTTATTATATACGTCTCCCCACGTATATCTTATGCCCTGACCCGGCCTCAGGAGGGATGTAGATGCCCACTAAACTCGTTGTAGCAGTTTATGTAGCCACGTGTATAGGAGGAGGATGCCCCCGACGATTAGGGCGTACACGCCTAGGACTAGGGCTACGCACCAATGTATAACGAGATCCACACTATTATCCGAGACCACTACGAGATGGCCAATTACTGATGGTGTGCCGTTGTATAGCGGAGGGTTCACTGGGGACTTTACTGGCTGCTGGAACGTGTAGTTGCCGTTGCTCGTCGTTAACCTGACTATCTCCCCGTTGCTGTTAAGGGTAGCGTTTAACACCCTAGCAGGACTATCTAGGAGGAAGGGTTTTACTGCATAGAGGGCTGCTGATAAGCCTATAATCACGATTAAGGCGCCGACCACCTGTGCCGCTCTCGTTAGCTGAGGGCTGGGCCGCTTGGAGATTAGTGCTGCCACAAGTAGAACTGCTGTTATACTAGCTATTATGACTCTAGATACGAAATACTTCAAAACTTCTGGCTGTGAGAAGAACGCACCCGCCTGGCTCGCCTTTGGGTGCAGGCTTTGCGTAGCATATGCAGCTGCGAAACTGAGCGGTACGGTTGCGAAAGCTACTATGGCGTATATGCTCGCTACCAGCCTCTTCCTCTCCGGATCCGGGATGCTCTGGCGCAGTGCAAAGTATCCTATGTATGCGAGGAGTAGGAGTAGGACGCCTGTCTCCCTCGGATCCCAGTTCCAGGCAGCCCCCCAGGACTCGCTAGCCCATGCCATCCCAGTAACTATAGTCCCGATACCGTAGACTACTCCGAGGAAGGCTGATACCCGAGTTAGTCTATCGTATTTCTCATCCCCTTTCACGAGATAAAGGATTCCGCCTATAAGGGCGAGCGTGAATAGTAGGTATGACGACCAGGCTAAGGGTACATGGATGTATATTGAAAGGTATGCCGTCGGGGCTCCCACATCCACGTGTAGGGGGAAGGGCGCTTTTAGGACTGCGATAATCGCTAGTAGTATGTCTACCACTACTATTAATAATAAGACTGATAATATTTTATTAGAAGATCCCTTGCTCATACTGGCGGGTCACCCCACTCTAATCCCTCGCCCCGCCTCACTATAAATTTAGCTGCAAAACACCAGTGTCCATCGGCTATCTGAGGTCTTATGGGCGTTGCGAGATGCTGGTCAAAGCTGAGGACGTGTGGAAGAGGTACACCATAGACGGCCCATGGGTGCTCCAGGGGGTATCGATCGAAGCGTCTCCTGGCGATATGATAGCCGTGGTGGGGAGCAACGGCTCGGGTAAGACTACTCTCATCAAGATCCTCGCCGGCCTCATCCGACCCAGCAGAGGCCGAGTCCTAATAGACGGTCACAATGCGGGGTCTATAGAGGCGAAGAGGATCTTAGGCCTTGTACTGCACACGAGTACACTATATCCTACCCTTACTGTGAGGGAGAACCTACAGCTCTACGCAGACCTCTACGGTGTCAGGAACTATGACCCCTCCAGCGACCCTGTCGTGGAGACACTCGGGCTCTCCCGAGTACTGGATCAGCCTGTATACAGTTTAAGCTTCGGCTGGAGGAAGAGGGCTGACCTGGTGAGGAGCCTTCTCCATAAGCCAAAAGTCCTCCTTCTGGACGAGCCTTTTACGGGTCTTGACGAGAGGGGGGTTGAGGATCTCCTAGCCATACTAGAGGAGCACACCTTAAAGGGTGGCGCGGTAATAGCAACATCGCCTAGAGGCTCAGATGTACCGGGGGGCTCCTTTAGGAAGCTCAGACTCGTCAACGGGAGGATAGTGGGGGCTGAATAGTGAGGGAGTTGAAGGCGTTACTGCGAAAAGATCTGACGACAGAGCTTAGGGATAAGGGTGACCTTATAGTGAAGCTCTCCTTCGCAGTCGCTGCTGGTGTCGTCGCCTCTGCCGCTGCCGCTTATGCTGAGGAGCCTGCGATGGCAGTTGCTGGAGCCTTGATAATATTTACTGTAATGACGGGCCTCTTCGAGGCGTACTCCAGCTTTATCCGAGAGGCCCTAACTGGGACTCTAGACGGGCTCAGGGCAGCACCCGTGGAGGGCTGGCTTCTCCTTGCAAGCAAGGCACTCGTGTCCTCCCTATGGGTGTGGCTCGAGCTAATCATATTCGCCGCCACAGCGGCGATCTTCACATTAGGCCTCAACCCATCATGGCCGCCCCTTCTGGCCTGGACTGTAGGAGAAGCGGTCTTTATGGGTGGCATATCATCGTTTGTATCGGCCTCCCTATCTTACGGTGAGGCCAGGGCAGGGGGTGTGGCGCTCCTTGTTCTGTCACTATCGATACCTTTTCTAAGGGTGTCAGTAGACCCCCTTATTGTATCGCTGTCAGGCACCTACCCCTCTCCGGGCGGATTGGCGTCGATGAGCATTGCAGCTTTAGGGTTCACGGCTTTTACTGTTGTCTTGGGAGGGTTAACCTTGGAGTAGTTTCCATAACCTCGGGGGGTTCGCTTGACAGGGCATGACAGCAAGGACTCAGACATCTATGAGGGGCCACCGGGTGATGAGCCGAAGGAAATTCATGAGCACTTCATAGAGCTAGCTGAGAGACTCAGGAGGGCCCTCATCGCTGTCGTGGTGATAGGCGCCGTCCTCTCCTTTATCCCAACAGACTTCGAGACGTATGTTCCCGTGATAAGCTGGCTCCCCCAGACGGTGATTAAACATGTCCTCCCCCAACAGGTATCGTGGAGGGGTCACACTTACACTGTAAAGATCGCCCAGTACAGCCCCCTGGGAGGGTTCAATGTCCTAGCTAAGACGGCCCTCCTCCTCGGCCTTGTAGGGGCAAGCCCTATCATAGCAAGGGAGATCTACGGGTGGCTGGCACCCGGCCTCTACCCCCATGAGAGGAGGCTCCTCAAGAGGCTCGTCATCGTCGGCGGTGTACTGTTCGGACTAGGAGTCCTCGCCGCCTTCCTACTCGTTCTCCCGGTAGCCTTCAAGTTCATGATCATAACCTCAGCAGTAATTGCTGGCCAGGACACACTAGTAGCCTTCTCAGACATCGAACAACTATTCGACACAATCATGCTCATAGCAATAGCTACAGGCATAGCCTTCGAGTCCCCCCTAATAGTCTACCTCCTCGTGAGGCTAGGCTTCCTCAGCCCCGAAGCTGTAACGGGCGAGAACAGGAGGTATGTTGCCCTCTTCAGCTACATCATTGGTGCATTTATAAGCCCCGACCCTAGTGGGCTAGGAATGCTAATTATAGGGACAATAATGTTCGCCTCGATAATGGCCGCCGCCCGGCTAGCAGGTAGGGCTGTAAAAGAGGAGGAAGAGGCGGAGCAAGAGGCTATCCGACCTGCACCACTAATTACCCCCGCCCAGGAAAGATAAGAGGTGGAGGAGAAGGGATAGTCTACTAGTGGGGGTGTAACTGTTATGGGCTCATTCTTTCAAGGCATTGAACCCTGGCTCCTCCTAGTTATAATACTCCTATTGTTCGGGCCGAAGAGGCTCCCGCAACTAGCTAGGAGCATTGGCCAGGCGATAAGGGAGTTTAAGAAGGCCGCAGAGGGATCCTATGACGAAACACCCACTACACCCCCCGTAAAGGCAAAAACGGAACCTGTGAGGAGCGTAGCACCCGTGGTAAGGGAGGGCCGCACCGTTACACACTCTAGCGTTAACACATCGGATGACGATCTCCTCTACAAGTTAGCCGAGAAGTTGAATGTGAATACCGAGGGCAAGACTAAGGAGGAGGTTAGGCGGGAGGTTTTAGAGAAGGCTAAGAAGGAGGGCCTCATATAAGGAGACAATCTATATCTCCCCTACCTCACCCATAACCAATTATTCTGGTGGAGGATATGGAAGCACTAATCACTCTACTCACTATAATATTTATAAGCATAGTCATAAACAAAATAGCGACTGCAGCCCTCCAGAGGACAGGGCTGCCAAAAGATGTAGCGAGCTTTCAAGCCCAGAGCGCCTTCTCAGGTGTAGGGTTCACAACGAGCGAGTCCGAGTATGTAGTCAACCACCCCGTTAGGAGGAGGATAATAAGGCTCCTGATACTCCTTGGGAGCGCAGGCTTTAGCGGTGTGGTGGCAACACTCATACTCACATTTATAAATAAGAGTGCACATGAGGCGGGTATAAGGCTCTTAATCCTGCTCGCAGGCCTTCTATTGCTGTACTTGTTTGCATCCTCGAAGAGGATTGACCATATACTGGGGAAAGTCATAGAGTGGGGTCTTGACAGGTTCACGAGCATAAGGGTCGTAGACTACGAATCACTATTGGGCGTAGGACACGGTTACACTGTCGCCTCATTCACTGTGTCCCCGGAGAGTTGGGTTGCTGGAAAGACCCTCAGGAGCCTAAGGCTCAAAGATGAGGGGATACTTGTACTGGGGATCTACAGGAGGACTAAGGACGGGGAGGTCGTCTACATAGGAGCCCCCGGGCCTGATACAATAGTCCTCCCAGGCGACGAGTTAATAGTATATGGACACGAGGAGGCGATAGCAAGCCTCTCGAAACGGCTCCGCGGCACAGCCGGTGACCTAGAGCATGAGAGGATGGTGAGGAGGCACCATGCCAGGAAGAAGGCTGAAGAGGCTATGGGTGCGCAATACTAATTAATCAAACAATGAGCCCCTCCCTACTAGCGGTGGCCCTAGGTGGTGCAGTCCAACCCTCCCCCAAGCGACTACATAAGCAGCCTCACGTGGTTCCTATTCTGGCTCCTATTCCTCTTCACGCTCATCGCCCCTGTACTGAACATGAGAAGACTTCAAGCGGCTAGGCTGGAGCTGATCAGGCTTATGGAGAGAAAGTATGGGTGGCGTGTGATAACATTGATCCACAGGGAGGAGAGGATAAGCTTCCTAGGCATACCTATCAGGAGGTTCATAGATATAGATGACTCCGAGGCTGTACTCAGGGCTATAAGGACGACCCCTCCAGACAAGCCCATAGCCCTAATCCTACATACCCCTGGAGGCTTAGTGCTAGCGGCGAGCCAGATAGCGCGGGCCCTCCACAAACATCCCGCACGGAAGGTCGTGGTAGTACCGCACTACGCCATGAGCGGTGGCACGCTAATAGCATTGGCTGCAGACGAGATCCTAATGGATCCCAACGCAGTCCTAGGCCCCCTCGACCCCCAACTCGCTATGTCGCCACAAGGGCCTGTCGTACCTGCCCCGAGTATTGTGCGGGTTGCGGAACTGAAGGGTAAGGATGCTAGCGATCAGACCCTGATGCTCGCCGATGTGGCCCGTAAGGCTATAGATGAGATGCAAGAGACTATTGTAGAGCTTCTTAGAGACCGGATGGGTGAGGAGAAGGCGAAGGAGCTGGCTAAACTATTGACGGAGGGCAGGTGGACCCACGACTACCCTATAACGTATGAGAAAGCGAAAGAGCTGGGCCTGCCTGTCAAGGATAAGATCCCAGAGGAAGTCTACGAGCTCATGGAGCTCTACCCCCAGTCACCCCAGAACAGGCCTGGAGTAGAGTTCCTACCACAGCCTACACACCCACACACGAGACCCCCGACACGATAAAGGTTCCTACCCTTTCCTGGCTAACCTCTCAATCAGTTCAACATACTCGGGCGTATAGACTCTCTTGTGCTCCATCTCTACACGCCGGAGCAGGCCAACAGCGCCTCTCCGTATGAAGGCCACCATCTGCTCGACCATATCGGGTCTTCGGGGCTTAAGAGGTAGCATTCCCCTCCCAATGCTTGCCATAGCTAAGACTAACGCTGAGACTTGCTCAACGTCGATAGCTTTCAGCTTTTCGGGCTCGCGGAGCCCCCCATAGAAGAGGAATCTTACAAGAGCTATCGAGAGCGCCCTCGCTATCTTATCTCTAGCAGCCAGATAAAGTCTCGTCGAGTCCCTCCTCAACTTATCCGATATCTCGGAGACCTCTATCCCGCGGAGGCTGGTGCGGAGTGCTGGTGCAATGAAGGAGTAGCTCGTTAAAAGCGGATCAAACCCCCCGTGGACTAGAGCGGTCGCGCTCGCATAGGCACTATATAGCACGGAGGTAACAAACTGCTCCTCATCACTACGCCCGTCCCACTCCCAGTTACTCTCAACTATAGATTCGAGCTCCCTCCAGTCTAAGGGATCCATAGCGAGTGGTGTCCCCTCCGGGGATAGCAAAAATGGGATCGCCCATGGGAATATTCCGGTGGGGATCTTGGAGGGAGTGTCAATTATTATGACCTCAACCTTCTCGAAAAGGCTACTTACCACTAGCCTCTCCAGGATCGACTTACTAGAGGGGCAAGACGGATGCACTATGAGCTTGTGCTTGTACCTCATCTCGGCCACCACGACATAGATAACGTTTTACCCCATTAATGTACTGACACTAGCTTATAAAATACCTTAAAGCGGGTTTTACCTGTGCG
The DNA here is from genome assembly GCA_015521115.1 of Desulfurococcales archaeon. Taxonomy (GTDB): domain Archaea; phylum Thermoproteota; class Thermoprotei_A; order Sulfolobales; family Acidilobaceae; genus S143-63. The sequence goes on along the minus strand of WAOT01000021.1, from coordinate 30,784 downwards.
GTTTGAATCATCCTCATAGTTCCGATAAAGCTAACTCTTTTAACGGGTGTTACCCCGTGGTGGCACCCCTAGGGATGTCTGCTCGCCATAAGAGGGTTCTACTTGTACTTATACTAGCGTTTATACTAATAGGAGCGGCTGCCGCCTATGCAAACTCTGACGAGGAAGAGACCGAGGTTGAGTATACGCCTGTGAAATCTCAGATCGTCGACCACACGGAGATGTTCAAAGAGGCGAACATTACAAAGTATGAGGGCTCTAAGACATGTATCAAATGCCATAGGGATGAGGTGTACGAGTTCTTCCACAGCTATCATTACCAGGAGGCCAACAAGGTCAGCGACATTGCAGGCAAGGGAACAATCTTATGGGGAGGGAAATACGCCTATAACGACTTCTGCGGTGCAATATTCTGGCTCGGGAACAAGAGCGTCAACTACATAGGTAAGGCCGTCTTGAAGGCGCCACCCAAGGGCTATGAGAACCTTAAAGGCACATTCATAGCAAGCGGCTGTAGCATGTGCCACGGGGTCAGCATGGGCCTCATACCCCAGCCCAACCCCACCGAGGAGCAGCTAGGCAACATTGACTGCCTTGCCTGCCACGCTGATCCTAAGGTCTACATGGCCGGTGCACCGGGTGTTAAGAAGGGGTTCAAGGTCGTCTACCAGGACGAGAACGGGACGTGGAGGTACATGATAAACCCCAACATCTCAATAGATACTATAGCGAAGAGCATTAGAAATAAGCCCTTGAAGGAGAACTGCCTAGCCTGCCACGCATTCAGCGGCGGGGGCCCACACTATAAGAGGCCCAACCTGAGCCCCGACCTGATAGGGAACGTCAGTAAAGAGTTCGACGTCCACATGGGCAGCGGGATGCAGTGCATCGACTGCCACAAGGTGGAGGATCATAAATTCCCCACTAAGGCCGCTGACACGTGGAACAGGGAGGGGGACAATGTACCTCACTGCACTGACTGCCACGGAGAAAAGCCACATAAGGGCCTGAAGGGGTGGTTCCTAAACACGTTCCACCTGGACAAGGTAGCATGCCAGGTATGCCACATACCAGTCATAGCAGATGGAAAGTACCCGACCGACATGTACAGAGACTGGAGTCAGGCAGAGTTCATACCTGAGGGTGCTAAATACGAGCCTAAGCTAGACCTCGAGAAGAACGTGACCCCAGTATACATGTGGTACAATGGTACGAGGCAAGTCTACATATACCCCGAGCCAGTGACGCCAGACGAGAACAATGAGATAATCTATGTAAAACCACTAGGAAGCAAGGACGACCCCAACAGCAAGATATACCCATTCAAGCTCCACTACGCAGTGGTACCCTACAGTAAGACGAACAAGACAATCGTACCTATCAAGGTCGGAATAGTCTTTGCAACAGGCAATGTGACAAAAGCCGTGCAAGCAGGTGCAAGCATAGCAGGCCTCAAATGGGACGGTGGCTGGGTCACACTGGTTAGGTACATGCAGGTAGACCACGGGGTCAAGCCGGCAGATGAGGCATTATCCTGCTTCAACTGCCACGGGCCGACTGTGAGGAGGATGCCGTGGCCTGAGCTGGGCTACGGGCATTATCCGGAGATAGCCTTCATAACCCTCACAGCGGTCACCGTGGCAGTAATCATTATCCTAGCGTACAAGCTCCTCATCGCTAGATATATCCGTAAATAAAATACATTGTTTTCCCTATTTCCCTCTCCACCTCCTAGCTCGTACGATAGGTTTAAGAGTACCGCACCGCCGGCCTGAGTGTGGGGCTAGTCATGCTAAGGCTTATCGGGGACGCTAACAAGGCATTAATGACTAAACCGCACCTGGCGAAGGGCTGCAGGCTCTGCTTCCCTGGAGTGAAGGCAGTGATATTCGTAACAGGTCTATGCGACGACGGCTGCTACTACTGTCCTGTTAGCAGGGAGAAGCTCGGGCATGACGTGTTCTTTGTCAATGAGGAAAGAGTCTATAGTGTTAATGAGGTCGTAGTCGAGATCGCCCGTTCAGGGGCGCAGGGTGCCAGCATTACCGGCGGAGACCCACTCGCTAGGCCAGCGAGGACGTTGGAGGTCATTAGGGCCTTGAAAGAGGAGTTCGGCCCCTCATTCCACATACACCTCTACACGAGTGGAAGATACGCTACCAGGTCTCTACTAGTAGCACTTGACCGGGCTGGGCTCGACGAGATTAGGTTCCACCCCACAAGGCCCGAATTCCTCGAGCGGGTGAGAACGGCCAGGATGTACACTTCAATGGATGTAGGGATCGAGATCCCCATCGGGCCAGGACTTGTAGAGTGGGCTAAGCGAGTCATCAGAAAAGCCGAAGAGATAGGGGCCGGGTTCGTGAACCTAAACGAGCTAGAGTTCGTCGAGCCCAACGCAGCGAACCTCCTAGCCAGGGGGCTGCGCGAGAGCACTAAAAGACCGTTCACAGTTGAGGGGAGCCTAGAGGCGGCTTTGGACGTTTTAGAGTGGGCCTCCCGGAACGTTTCAATACCAGTCCACTTCTGCCCAGCCCCCTTCAAGGACAATATACAGACTAGGAACAGGCTCACAAGATTGGCCCGATTAGACGCCCGCTGGTGTGAGAGGCCGGGCAGGGGAACGTTGAGGTGGGCTGTTGTCGAGGACAGATGCCTCCCGCCTTCAACGTGTCTTCCCGGTGGCAGGATAGTCGAGGCCTACCCTACCCGCTCGAGGAAACCTGTCATAGGGGAGGAGAGCTGCGGGTAGGACACACTTTAATGTCGCTATATGGTGCATCGAGACCCTCGGGGTGCTGTGGGGATTGACTAGGCCTGTGAGACCGCCAAGGGGGTTCAGGGACTTCCCTCCGGAGATAATGTTGCTGCGCAAAGACCTCTTCCAGAGGCTTGAGAAAGTCTTCCAACTATACGGTTTCGACCCCATAGACACGCCAGCCCTCGAATACTGGGAGGTGCTAGCAGGGAAGTACGGTGAGGAGGCGGAGAGCAGGCTTATCTGGAGGTTTAAGGATCCCTGGAGTGGGAGGGAGTACGCTCTACGATATGACCTGACAGTCCCCCTGGCAAGGTTTATGGCGACCCACAAGGGGCTCCCACTACCCTTCAAAAGGTATCATATAGGCCCCGTCTGGAGGCATGAGGAGCCCCAGAAGGGTAGGTATAGGGAGTTCTACCAGTGCGACGCCGACATTGTCGGCAGCCCCTACCCGGAGGCCGACGCTGAAATCGTGAACCTCACAATCGACAGCTTGAAAGCCCTCGGATTCGAGTCCGGCTTTACTGTTAGACTGAACGATAGGCGGCTTCTGAGAGGCGTGTTCGAGGAAGAGCTGGGTCTGACTAATGTATTACCTGTTTACAGGGCTATAGACAAGCTGGACAAGATAGGCATAGAGGGTGTTAGGGGGGAGCTGGAGAAGATAGGTTTATCCGATAATATTATTAATAAAATCATAGATATTATATCATTATCCGGGGAGCCAGAGGAGATTCTCCAATGGATAAGGGGGAAGTACGGTGGTAATGAGAATGTCAAAAACGCCGCTGCACATCTCGAGGAGATGATCCCCCTCATAAAGAGGCCTGAAACTGTTAAGCTCGACCTAAGCCTTGTCAGGGGCCTGGACTACTATACCGGCCCCATCCTGGAAGTAGTCCTCGACAAGCCGAGGATTGGGAGTGTGGCTGGAGGGGGAAGATACGACGACCTTATAGGGCTCTTCCTGGGAGAGAGAGTTCCAGCGACCGGTGTGAGCATTGGTATTGAGAGGATTATCGACGCCGGACTAGAACTGGGCATATACACTCTGGAGAAGAAGACTGTAACACTAGTCCAAGTGATAGTCCTGGATAAGAGTAGAGAAGTCTACAGCTACGCATGGCAGGCTGCTAACCTGCTGAGAGATAATGGCATACCCACCAGGATAAACCTTGCCAGGACAGGGCATAGAGTTCAGAGGAGGAAAGCGCAAAGACTGGGGATACCCGTCCTAGCTTTTGCTGGCAAGAAGGAAGCTGAGAGTGGGAGTCTTACCCTTTATCATACTGGGTGTGGTAAGAGGCTTGTAGTGGGCCTGGATGAAGCGGCTAAGAGTATTGAACTCCTCATTGAGGAATGCGGGCGCAACTCGTAGAATATTTCAATTCTCTTCCATGTTTTCTTGGAAGATACCATAAGGGTTTTTATAAGTGTACAGCACATATTATCATGGTGGAGCACATGGAGGCTCCTAGGGAGGAGCTGAAGAGAAAGGCTTACATCCTCTGGCTAGACGAGATAGGCAAGGAGCACCATGAGATCGTGGGAGGAAAGGCCGCTGGACTCGGCGAGATGATTAGAGCCGGCATCCCCGTCCCACCGGGATTCGTCGTTACCTCAAACGCTTACAAGCAGTTTATCGTGGAGACAGGTATAGCCGGTTACATTAAGCATGTCCTCGAGGAGTACCTTAAGAGCGGGAGGCCGGAGGAGTACGAAAAGGTCTCTGAGCTCATAAGGACGAAGTTCATGAGAACGCCAATGCCTAGGAAGATTAGGGAGGCAATCATAGAGGCCTACAGGGAGCTTGCTAAGAGGACAGGGATTGAGAGTCCCAGAGTCGCTGTGAGGAGCAGCGCTACTGTGGAGGATCTCCCGGAGGCTAGCTTTGCAGGCCAGCAGGAGACATACCTTAACGTTATCGGGGAGGAGGAGGTAGTCGAACACGTAAAACGGGCATGGGCAAGCCTATGGACTGCTAGGGCACTAAGCTACAGGGACAGCCTAAACATACCACACGAGTACGCTCTGATGGCGGTTGTTGTGCAGAAGATGGTCTCAAGTAGGAGTGCAGGGGTGATGTTCACCCTTCACCCCGTGACGGGCGATGAGAGCAAGATAACTATTGAGTCGGCATGGGGGCTGGGGGAGTTTGTGGTCGCTGGCGTTGTGACGCCAGACCACTTCGTAGTCGACAAGAACACTATGGAGATTATTGAGAGGAGGATTAGCAGGAAGGAGAAGGCACTCTTCTTCGACCCTAGGAGTAGGACTAATGTTGAGATAAAGCTCCCAGAGACGGAGGAGGAGCTGGAGGAGCTTAGAAAGAAGTACCCTGAGATCGCTGAGGTAATAGTGAAACACAACATTAGGCCGGATGCGCCATCACTGAGCGACGATGAGATCAAGAGGCTCGCCACGCTAGCCCTTAAAGTCCAGGAGCACTTCGGGAGGCACATGGACATTGAGTGGGCCATAGACTATGAGATACAGGAGGGCAACAACATCTTCCTAGTCCAGGCGAGGCCTGAGACTGTTTGGAGCGTCAAGAGGGCTAAAGAGCAGGCAAAGCTAGAGGAAGTAGTTGAGGAGGAGAAGGGCAAAGTCCTCGTGAGAGGTGTTCCCGCGAGCCCAGGTGTTGCCAGCGGTGTCGTGAAGGTAGCCCTCACCCCCGAGGAGGCAGCGAAGAAGATGGAGAGAGGCGACATCCTAGTCACAAAGATGACGGATCCCGACTGGGTGCCTTACATGAAGCTTGCAGCCGCCATTGTAACTGACGAAGGAGGTATGACGGCCCACGCAGCTATTGTCGCTAGAGAGCTCGGCATTCCCGCAGTAGTGGGTACTGGCAACGCTACGAAGGTGCTTAAGGATGGCATGGTAGTCACAGTCGATGGCACTAGAGGGCTCGTTCTAAGTGGTAGGATAGAGGTCGAGAAGGAGAAGGAAGCAAAACCCGCCGCAGAGGTCGGCCTAGCACCAGAAATCCTCGTCAACCTCTACCCTGTAACGGCAACTAAGATCTACATGAACCTAGGGGCGCCGGAGGAGATCGATAAGTACAAGCACCTCCCGTTCGACGGTATAGGACTCATGAGGATCGAGTTCATAATAAGCAGCTGGATAGGCTACCACCCGCTATACCTAGTAGACCAGGGCAGGGGAGTCTACTTCGTCGACAAGCTAGCCGAGGGCATAGCTAAGGTTGCCAGCGCAATCTACCCCAGGCCTGTGGTCGTGAGGTTCAGCGACTTCAAGAGCAACGAGTACAGGAGGCTTAAGGGCGGCGAAAAGTATGAGGACATCGAGGAGAGGAACCCGATGCTCGGCTGGAGGGGAGTGTCAAGGTACATATCACCCAAGTACGAGCCGGCCTTCAGGCTAGAGGTCAGGGCTATAAAGAAGGTGAGAGAGGAGTGGGGCCTGAAGAACGTGTGGGTGATGTTCCCCTTCGTGAGAACGACATGGGAGCTTGAGAAGGCACTCAAGATCCTGGAAGAGGAAGGCCTAACCAGGGGGAAGGACTTCAAGGTATGGATAATGGTCGAAGTCCCAAGCACAGTACTCCTAGCCGATGAGTTCGCAAAGCTCGTAGACGGCTTCAGCATCGGGAGCAACGACCTAACACAGCTAGTGCTAGGCGTTGACAGGGACAGTGCCCTACTGGCGAAGATGGGATACTTCGACGAGAGAGACCCTGCAGTCCTAAAAGCGATAAAGATGATAATAGACGCAGCACACAGGAACGGCATCACGGCAAGCATATGCGGTCAGGCTCCAAGCGTCTACCCCGAGCTGGTCGAGTTCCTCGTTAGGGTGGGGATAGACTCCATAAGCGTGAACCCAGATGCTGTCATCAGTGTGAGGAGAAGGGTGGCGAGCATAGAGAGGAAGCTAATGCTGGAGAGGCTGAGAAGGCTCGAAGACATGTACCTTAACGAAATGTGATCCCGGCACAAATCCTTTTCCTCCCCCTACCCCGAGAAGAGCTTGGGGCTGAAGGGTGCAGGGGCTCCATCTAATACTTGCACTCGCCTCAACTCTAGCTATAAACATCCCGTTCGGTTACATGAGGGCGAAGTATAAGTTGCAGGGTAACAGGATCATGTGGTTCCTCGCCATACACGCCCCCGTTCCACTAGTCTTCATCCTTAGAAGACTCGCGGGGGCGGGCACATCCCTCATCCCCTTGTTTGTGGCAGCATTCTTCTTCGGCCAGTTCTCCGGCGGCCTCCTATATAATACGTGGAACAATAGAGGCCCCAGCACGTGCATGGACTCAGAGGATTTACCTCTTGGAGGAGAGGATACCTTTGGGGTAAATGTGGGGGAAGAGGAGGCTGGGAAGAGGCTCCAGGCCCTCAGGGGTAAGTGTGCCACCTGTAAGTACTGGAGGCCCCATGTCGTTTACAATTGGATAGGGTTCTGTGATAAGCATGGCATTATAACATTTGATGACGACACTTGCCCACAATATGAGCCGCTGGAGATAAAGGATGACGAGTTCTACTGGTGCTCCACTTGCAAGACGAGGATAACAGGTGTTGAGGCTAGAAAATATGTGCGGTTGGGTTATCGCGTGCATAGAGGGGCATTCGTTGAACCAGATATAAAGGAGGAGTTATACAGCGTTTTCTAGCAGACAAGGTATGGGGTGCTAATAGTTTGAGTGTAGATAACGTTGACCTGAAACTGCTCATAGGCGGCCCCCAGGGGGGAGGAATAGAATCTGCTGGCCAGATAGTCCTCAAGAGCTTCGTCCTAAAAGGCTATCACGTCATAGGGACACGAGAGTACCAGAGCAACATCATAGGGGCACACAGCTACTTCACCGTCAGGGTACGAGCCAATCGGCCGGGTGCAATACACTTCCCGGTCGACGCTGCAACGCTACTTGATGCTGAGAGCATATTCACACATTTCACAGACATTAAGAGCGGGGGGTTCATAGTATATGATACTGGGGCTGTGAACCAGAAGCTGAGGCTCATAGCCCCAATGCCTAAACCCCTAAAGCAGAGGCTTAACAAGTTCTTCCAGGAGAAGGGCCTGGAGCCCGTTGCGGGAAGCGCCCTTAAGGTCGCTGAGGAGAACGGTGTAAAGCTGATAGGCCTCCCCATGAAGGAGCTCATTAGGAAGGTCGCCCATGAGACGGGAGCCCCTCTAAGCCGTGCCTCGAAAACAATAAACACGATGGGCCTGACAGCCATGCTCTACCTCTCGGGAGTCGAGCTAGCATGGATAGAGAAGGCGATAAACGTCCACTTCGCCGCCAAGAAGAAAGTCGCTGACATGAACGTCTACGCCGCCAAGCTCGCAGCGGAGTACATTGATGAGGTCTACGGCGGCCCCTGCTGCTTCATACCGGAAGGCCCACATCTAGGCAAGGACGTCATGCTCGCCACCGGAAACGAGATTGTCGCCATGGGTAAGGCAACTGGAGGCCTCACAATGCAGACCTACTACCCCATAACTCCCGCTAGCGACGAGGCACTATTCCTCGAGGGCCATAGGAACCTAGAGCTAGCTCCCTGGGCTGAGGAGGTTCTAAACCTCAAAAAGCTTGGGGCCGTTGTCCTCCAGACTGAGGACGAGCTGAGCGCTATCATAGGGGCCCTCGGCGCCGGAGCAGCGGGTGCACGCGTCGCTACCAGCACGAGCGGCCCCGGCTTCGCCCTCATGAATGAGGCAATCAGCCTCGGCATAATGGCAGAGATCCCTGTAGTCATAACACTATGGATGAGGGGAGGGCCCAGCACTGGCCTCCCGACGAGGGAGGGCCAGCAGGATCTCCTCCACGCTATGTTCAGCGGACACGGTGACAACCCGAAGATAGTCTTGGCGAGTGGAGACCACGTCGAGGCGTTCTACGACGCTATAAAGGCCCTCAACTGGGCTGAGAAGTATCAGACCCCTGTAATCCACGTGCTCGACAAGTACCTCGCATCGACAGTTACAAGCCTACATAGGGAGGACATAGACCCGCTTAAGATCAGGATAGAGAGGGGCAAGCTCGTCGAAAACCCAGGCCCCGGCTACCTCCGCTATAAGATAACAGAGGACGGGATAAGCCCCAGGGCCCCAATGGGTAAGACTATAATGACTGTTACCGGCTTGGAGCACACCGAGGACGGGATGCCCACAGAGGATCCTGTAGTGAGAGAGGAGATGATGGCGAAGAGGAGGAGGAAGTTCGAGACAATAGCCAATGAGATCCCGAGCGAGGAGAAGGTAGTCTTGCACGGAGACCCCGATGCTAAGATCACGATAGTGTCGTGGGGCAGCACTAAGCCAATAATACTGGAGGCACTGAAACTGCTTGAGGCCGAGGGTATCAAAGCCAACTTCCTCCAGATAAGGGTCTTCTACCCGTTCCCCAGAGAGGAGGTGCTAGACGTGCTGACCAGGGCTGAGACAGTTATAGATGTTGAGCAGAACGACCTCCTCCAGGCCGCCTTCCTCATAAGAGGTTTCACGGGCTTCGAGATAAAGCATTTCGTGAAGAAGCTCACCGGCAGGGCCCTCTGGGACACGGAGGTCGCCCATGCGGTGAAGAGGATCCTTGAGACAGGCGAGAGAGAGGTGGTGGTGAACGGTGGCGCGTAACTGGCTCGAGTACAAGACGGACGCCTGGGTTCAGTGGTGTCCCGGGTGTGGTAACTTCGGAATACTGAACGCCCTCCAAAGGGCGCTAGCAGAACTTGACATACCTCCAGAGAGGCTAGCACTGGTCAGCGGCATTGGGTGCAGCGGTAGGATATGCTACTACGTTAAAGGAAACACCATGCACTCCCTACACGGGAGAGCGATTCCTGCCGCCACGGGGATAAAGATCGCTAACCCGGATCTCGTCGTGATAGCTGAAGGCGGAGACGGTGACATGCTCGGCATAGGTGTAGAGCACTTCGTCTCCGTGGGTAGGAGGAACATAGACATAACGGTCATAGTCCATGACAACTCTGTCTACGGCCTCACAAAGGGACAGGCAGGGCCTACACTACCAAGCTGGTGGAGGACTAAGGCCCTACCCGGCCCCAACCTACACGACAACCTGAACCCACTCCTCCTCGCACTAGCGAGCGGGTACACCTTCATAGCGAGGGGATACGCATACCATGTTAGCCAGACGAAGGAGCTCATCAAGAAGGCCATAGAGCACAAGGGGACAAGCCTCGTCCAGATACTCCAGCCGTGCCCCACATATAACAATATCATGACCAAGCAGTGGTACGAGGAGAGAATATACTATCTGGATGAGGAAGACCCCAACTGGGATCCCATCATAAGCTCTATGGACGAGTTCAAGCAGAAGATAGGACTGATCATGGGTAAAATGGTCGAGTGGGGCGACAGGATCCCACTAGGAGTATTCTATGTGAACATCTCAAAGGACACGTTCGAGCAGAGGCTTGAGAAGGTGATAGCAAACTACCGAGAACTACCCCCCGCCAAGAGGCCTGTAAGCGCTAACGGTAAGCCGCTAATAGACCCCTGGGAGATGTTCAGGGATAAAGTGATCAGGACGGCCTAGCATCCCCCAAACACCTATCACCCTCCCCAAACCATTATTTCCTGGGGTGCACTATTGCCGAGGAGGAGGAAGATCAACGACTTCTTCGAAAACCCAGAGCCGACCATGCCACTCCCACAGAGCAGGGCTAGTAGTGTTAGCGAGGAGGACGCCGAGAAGATCGCTAAACTCGCAGCGGAGAAGGTCTTAGCAATGTTCACCCCACGCGTTATTGAGGGGTTAGAGAAGTGTGACAGGAAGTTAGCAGAGCTCCAGGAAAGGCTCTCCACCCTTGAGAGGAAAATAGACGATATAACACGGCTTCTAACTAGTAAGCCTCCAAGTCAAAGTTCGAAAACCCCATCTCCCTCCGGACGCACTAGGGCTTATGCCCGCCGCTTAAAGGACTATCTTGAGAAAAACAAGTACATCCTAGCAAGCGAAGCCCGCTCCAAGCTCGGGATCCCCCCTTCCAGGCTATTAGAGGTGGCGGAGGAGGTGGGGGCTGTTACCTTGAACCTTGAAGGTGATCTAGCGATTATGCTGCCGGAGACTTTAGAGGAGTTTGAGGCCTTACTAGAGCTAGTGTCCACGCCCGACCCCGGAGAGGCGGCGTCTAAGCTTGGTGAGTATGAGAAGCTCTTCCTGAAAATGCTCAGGAACGGGCTAGTATATTACGACTCATCCAGCAGGTCGTGGAGGAGGTTATAGGAGGGGGTGTGTGGTTTGCCTATGCTCATGCTCGCAGCCTATGACTCTCCGTATGGCCGGATGGTGCTGATAACAGATGAAGAGCTCGTCGGCAAGTCATACTATGACCAGGAGAGGAGGCTAGCACTGATGATACCGGAGAACATCCATGGAGGTGACCTGGTCGGCGAGGAGGAAGCGGTAGAGGCCATGAAATCGGCTTCGATAATAGTTGTCACCGGAGAGAGGAGCGTGAACCTGGCAGTAAGGGAAGGATACCTGCACCCGGCTAGCATTCTACGTGTAGGAGGTGTCCCCCACGCCCACATATACAAAATTCCCTCTCAAGGGCGATTATGAGAGTATTTAAACTGGAACACATTGTCCTCACAGGACATTCTTATAGTGTGTCCTTAGATTCCCGACACCCGTACTAAGGGTTTAGATTGGCGTCTCCAACGAGCAGCGCCTAGATGGGGTATCTCGTGGGGATGTAGTAGGTGAGCGAGTATGGGAGACATAGTAGTTCTAGTGAAACCCGCCCTGAACCCGGACATGGTTAGGACGAAGCCCGACGGGAGTATAGATATAGACGCTATACCCCTAAAACTCGACGACATCGACGCCAACGCTCTAGAACTTGCTAAGCAGCTTAAGAGTGCACTAGGGGGGAAGGTGGTTGCCGTACTCCTACACAAGTGGGGCTCACCTGCGAGGAGGAATAGAGACCTTAGGATGGTCACTCAGGAGGCCCTAGCCAGGGGCGCTGACGAGGCAATCCTAGTTAGCGACGAGAAACTTGCGGACGGGGATCAGATTGTGACCTCCCAGGTTCTCGCGGAGGTCATTAAAAAGTACGTACCGGAGTATAGCCTAGTGCTGGTGGCGGAGGCTAGCATAGACCAGACAACAGGGCAGATAGCTGGGAGGATCGCCGCTAAACTAGGTGTCCCCTTCATAAGCTATGCCCGTAAAGTTGAGGTCGCGGATGGCAAGGTTAAAGTGGAAAGGGACGTTGAGGATCACATTCAGGTGCTTGAAGCCCCTCTCCCTGCAGTCATAAGTGTGACACAGGAGATCAACGAGCCCAGACCACCAACTCTCATCCAGATTAGGAGGGCCGCTAAGAAGCCCCAGAAGAAGCTCACTGCCTCAGACCTAGGTATAACGCCTCAGCCGAAGAAGGAGGTCGTCCAGTACAGGATCCTGACGGTCACACGCAAGCAGATCATAATTGAAGGTGATACGCTCGAGGAGATCGCTGAGAAGCTGATCCAGGCCCTTGAGAAGGAGGGCGTGATCTAGGGGGTGGATGGCCATGGCGTCAGTGTTAATAGTTGAGGGTTCAATCGGGGAGATACTCGAGTCCATCACAGTAGCTAAACTAGTTGGAGGAGAGCCTGTTGTACTAGCCTACGGTAGCGCTGCCAAGAGTGGAGACCTCGGCTCGATAGGTGCCAGAGTGTACAAGCTCGACGCAATACACCCAGACCCCATATTCAACGCTGTTAAGAAACTATACGAGGAGATCAAGCCTATAGTGGTAGTCGGGCACGGCTCGAAGAACAATAGGGACGTACTCTCAAGGCTTGCGGGCCTCTACGACCTCCCAATGGGAACGGACATCACGAAGGTCGTCGAGGCATCAGACAGCTACGTAGTATATGAGAGGGGCTTCCTGAGCGAGAGGGCTGTAGCCCAGGAGAAGGTTCCGCTCCCCGCGGTGCTGCTGGTAAACGCTAAAGTGTTTGAACCAGCATCCCCTGCTGGGGCCTCTGAGGTCGTAGAGCTGCCTGTAGAGGAGGGGCAGGTTAAACTAGTGGGCAGGCTGGAGAAGCAGCTGAGTGGAATAAACCTTGAGGAGGCCGAGATCATAGTAGGAGTAGGTAGAGGGTTCAAGAAGAAAGAGGACTTGAAGCTAGCCTTCGAACTAGCTGAGCTCCTAGGAGCCCAAGTAGGTGCTACGAGGCCAATCGCCGCCGACTACAAGTGGCTGCCTGAGGACGCATGGATCGGTATAAGCGGGAAGAGGGTCGCTCCAAAGCTCTACATAGCCGTCGGAATAAGCGGTGCACCACAGCACATGGCGGGAGTGAACAACGCTAAGATTATAGTAGCCGTTAACAAGGATAAGAGCGCCCCCATATTCAAGTTTGCAGACTACGGTGTTGTAGCGGATCTCTACCAGTTCTTACCAGTGTTGATCAAGAAGCTCAAGGAGAGGAAAGGACAGTAGCCCTCTTTTAACCCCAAACAGCCTCCAATCCTCTTTTCCCTGGTGCCATTGACGTGGAGGCAGGGCTGCCGGAGACGCCAATACTGGGCCTAAGCCTTGGGCTTTTCGCAATACTCGTGCTAGTCCTTGTACTCCCCTTTATCAGTAAAAAGGTCGAGGAAAACCTAGAACCGTTCTTCCTCCTTATGGGCCTCCTGGGAGTCGCCCTCAACTACTACTACCAAACTCTTAACCACGAGGGGCTCATCGAGCTAGGCAAGAAAGCACTAACAACACCAGTTATGATCTCAGGAGTCCCAATAGGGATAACTCAGGTCGTGCTTATCTTCGGACTCATATTCTACTACTTCCACCCCCAGATATATGGCGGGCTCTCCTCTATACTTAAGAGGACGGGCTTCATAGCCTTCACCTTCATCTTCATAACAATACTCGGACTAATCTCCAGCCTCATCTCCGTGATAGTAACCGCGGTCATACTATCAGAGATTGCAGCTGCAATCAAAATGGAGAGGTCTAAGAGGATCGAGTTCGTAGTCCTAGCCTCATTCGCTGTAGGCCTCGGAGCCGCTCTCACCCCCGTGGGGGAGCCGCTATCTACGATTGCGATCTCTAAGCTCCAAGAAAGCTTCGACTACCTCCTAAATCTGCTTGGTGCCTACATCATTCCGGGGGTCATATTCATAGCTGGCTATACAGCGTGGAGGATGAAGAGATCTGGTGTCGACCCTAGGGAGGTGGAGGCGACATATACCGAGTCGTTCTCAAGGATCATAGAGCGCACAATCAGGGTATACGTCTTCATAGCTGCCCTAGAACTACTGGGCCACAGCTTTACCCCACTCGTATACTGGTACTTCAGTAAGCTCGAGGCATGGCAGCTCTTCTGGCTCAACACCATATCAGCAGTTGTCGATAACGCTACACTCACAGCAGCTGAGATAAGCCCTGTTCTAACGGCCGAGCAGATCCGTAGTGCCCTCCTAGCTCTACTCATAAGCGGGGGTATGCTCATACCCGGGAATATCCCTAACATTGTCGCTGCAGGGAGGTTGAAAATAACGAGCAGGGAGTGGGCCAGGGTCGGTGTACCCTTCGGCTTAGCACTACTGTTCGTATATTTCGTCATAGTCGAGGTTTTAGGAGTCCACGTGTCATTATATGATCTCGTAGGACTGCTAAAATGAGGAGGTGTGCACAGTCTTGGCAGACCGTATCAGAGTGCTTGAGAAGATCGTTGTGGGCATAGACCTCTCTAAGGCATCAGACCCGCTAGCCGACTTCGCCATAGCTGTAGCAGCGAAGTATGGCTCCCAACTAGTGTTCACATATGTTGTCGACGAGTCCATAGTAGACCATGTAGCAGCGGGTTTTGACCCTAACAAGCTAATTGAAGCCCTCACGCGGGAGGCCGAGGAGAAGCTCAAAGAGTACGTAGAAAAAGCCTCTCATAGGGGCGTGAATGCGAGGTTCGTGATAGTTGATACCCCCACCGAACCTGCCGTGGGACTTACCGAGGTTGCTGAGAGGGAGGGTGCCTCTGAGATCCTGGTTACCTACAAGGGCCATAAACTCTTCAAAATAATACCCATAGGTAGCACTGCCATGAGCTTAGTGAATAGGTCGCCTCTTCCAGTGCTTATTGTTAAGATAAGCGATCTCAAGGGGAAACTGGTCATCCGGCCGTCAGAGGGTGTTGAGGCAGAGGGGCTCCTATCTAAACCGTTGCTAGCAGTCGACTCCCACGTGACACAGGATTTCATAGAATACTTTGCAACCCTCGCCCATAGGGCGGGCAGCGCCCTCCAGGGAGTCTATGTCGTGCACATCATAGAACCGGATGAGGACGAGGTGTCCTCCAGGAGGCTTGTAAACAATGTTGTAAAAAAGCTCGAGAGCCACGGCCTCCATGCAAGGGTGATTGTACTAGAAAGCCATAAGCCCCACAGGGAGATACTCTCGATCGCAAAACAGTTGGGGGTCACCCTGATAGCTGTGGGGAGGACAATTAAAAAGAAGGGTATTTGGGAGTTCGTCGCGGGAACAACGCTGACCCGCCTGCTAGCTGAATCGCACCTACCTCTCCTAGTATACCCTCTGGAGGCGGAAGAGTAGGGTTTACTTCCTCATTAACGCAAATATTATTCCAAGTATTAATCCTACAGATGTAGGGCCTACGACGACGAAGCTGAAGGTTGCCATCAAGTTCTTTACTAGTGGTAGTATCTCCTGTAGCTGTCCCTTTACAGTCTGAAGTATGTCCTCACTGTTCTTGCCAATGCTCCAAACAGACAGCGCCGACCCTAGTACGAGTATCCCTATGAATGACAATATGTACTTGAGCGCCTTGATCGCTGTGTAGCCTAGGGCGAATCCTAGGGCGAACTCTATGAGCATTACAACAGCCGTTTCCGGGTTGGACATTGCAGCGGATACCATTTGGGATAGTGTGGGGGCCTCTGCTGATCCTGCGCTCGTCGTGTTGGTTGTAGTGTTCTCCGCTGTGACTGGTAGGGCAGTTATTAATAGAAATGCTAAGATCGAGATTAGAACTAGGTTCCTCCTCACGATTGCACACCCTTCTAAATACTACTGAGTCCGTGTTGGAGCTTTTATTGTTACCCTTCTACAGGCCTAGATATTTAGCTCGCCCTACAGGCACAGTATACTGTTGGTGTTATCTCTTGGCGTGGAAGGAGGTTCTGGCCGAGCCGGGCTCTAAGGTGATAATGCTGGGGAACGTCGCCATAGCCCGTGGAGCTTTGGAGTATGGTGTCTCATACGCTAGCGCCTACCCCGGTACTCCTAGCACTGAGATCACGGAGGCCCTCTCATATGCTGCCCGCATGCTGGGGGCCCCCTACGTTGAGTGGAGTAGTAATGAGAAGGTAGCCCTCGAGGGCGCTATCGGTGCCGCCCTCACCGGTATCCCAGCAATGGCCTCGATGAAGCATGTGGGGGTTAACGTCGCGGCTGACCCATTGTTTAGCGTAGGCTATATGGGCGTCCCTGGAGCCCTTGTTGTAGTCAGCGCCGATGACCCTGGAATGTGGAGCAGCCAGAACGAGCAGGATAACAGGTGGTATGGTGTACATGCCTACATCCCAGTCGTGGAGCCCGCTGGAGCCCAAGAGGCTAAAGAGGCGATAATAGAGGCCTTCAAGCTCAGCGAGAAGTGGGAGCACCCTGTAATATTCAGGAGCACTACAAGGATCGGCCACACGAGAGTCCCAGTCGAGGTTGGAGAAATAAACATGGAGGGTATTAGGAGGAGGGGCAAGTTCAAGAAGAACATCGACCGCTACACCCTCGTCCCAGCTCACGCGAGGAAGCTAAGGGAGGAGCTTGTCGATAAGTGGGAGAAGATCTCCGAGCACCTGTCAGAGCACCCCCTCAACTGGGTTGAAGGAGATGGCGACGTGCTAGTAGTCGGAGTCGGCCTAGGCTACAGGTACGCAAAGGAGGCGGTCAAGAGGCTAGGCCTTGAGGGGGAGGTTAAGATCCTCAAGATCTCCACACCAGTACCACTCCCTAAGAAACTACTCCTAAAACATGCTGAGAGGGCATCTAAGATCCTCTTCGTAGAAGAGGGCGACCCGGTGGTCGAGACGCTCTCCAAATCATTGTTCTATGACGAGGGCCTACACGTGAGGGTCTACGGCAAGGAGAGGGGCCCCATAAAGAGGACTGGAGAGCTCAACCTCGCGAACGTTACAGAGGCGCTAGCCAGGGTAGTAGGGCTCGACTATGCTAGGCCGCCTGCCGCTAAAGTGGAGATCTCCCTCCCACCGCGACCCCCAGTACTCTGTGCCGGGTGCCCGTATAGGGCAGTGTTCTATGCCCTCCGCAGGGCTGCCGGTAAGGCTAGGGTAAGGCCCGTCTATAACGGTGATATAGGCTGTTACAGCCTAGGAGTCAACCCACCGTTCCAGATGCAAGACACTATAGTGGAGATGGGCGGCAGCATTGGGCTGGCAAACGGTATAAGCCATGTGGTCGACGGGGATCAGGTGCCGATAGCGATCATAGGCGACTCGACATTCTTCCACGCAGGCCTTCCAGGGCTAGCTAATGCTGTCTACAACAGGAGCCCTATGCTTATAGTTGTCCTCGATAATAGGACGACCGCGATGACCGGCCATCAGCCCCATCCCGGCGTGGGTGTCACAGCATCGGGTCAGCCTGGCGTAGAACTTGATATCGCCCAGGCGGCCCGCGGACTGGGTGTAGACTATGTAAAGGTCATTGACGCGTTCAACATTAAGGAGGGAGAGAAGGAGTTCTACGAGGCACTACGCTATGTCAAGGAGAAGAGGCGGCCCGCCCTCGTAGTCGCTAGAGGAGCATGCATCCTACTAGCTATAGCCAACGCTAGAAGGCAGGGTGTGAAGTACACTGTCTACAGGGTCAACCTCGACAAGTGTACCGCCTGCGGCCTATGCTACAGGGCCTTCAACTGCCCCGCCATCTATGCCGGCGACGATGGCAAGGCAAGGATCGACCCGATACTCTGTACCGGCTGTGGTGAGTGTGCCCAGATATGCCCGTTCGACGCCTTCGAGCCCGTTGATGAGGTGAGCGAAGAGTGGCTCAAGATCATGAGAACAGCGAAACCGATCTAATGGGGGTGAGGGATATGGAGAGGAGAGTCCTAAACCTCGTCTTAGTCGGTGTCGGGGGACAGGGGATTGTTTCACTTGCTAACGTGATAGCCAACGCTGCCCTAGAGAACGGGACGAACGTGCTTGTCGCAGAGACACACGGCCTAAGCCAGAGGGGTGGGAGCGTTATAGTCCACGTAAGGCTTGGCGAAGCCGAAGCCCCCCTAATACCCGAGGGGGAGGGCGACATCATGATAGCTCTAGACCCATTAGAGGCTGCACGATACGCTCACTACCTACGCTTAGGAGCCTGGATATTCATGGAGAGAAAGGTCACGCCACCCCCACTACCCGGCATTAAGGTGCCCGCCATGGAGGAGGTGAAGAATGCCCTCGAAAGGGCGGGTTTCAAGGTCAACGTTATCCCAGCAATAAGCGAAGCATCAAGGCTAGGTAACCCCCTAGGGGCTAATGTCTACATGCTGGGCGCAGCCATGAGCAGCGGCATATTCGATGGGTTCCTCACAGTTGAAAGTGTTGAGAGGGCGATCAGAAGGGTTTTGAAGAAACCCGAGAAGAACATTATGCTCCTCCATGCCGCGCTCAAGGCCGTCTCCAGTAGGTAACGATCTTTTCCCCAGCCTTACTTACAAACGTATACTCTAACGTCTGCGGCATAGGCTCCCGACTCGTTAGCTATCAATGGGTTAACATCGATCTCGACAACCTCCCCGCTTGTTAGCATTCTTGAGACAGCCAGGAGCGCCTCTAGGATTGAAGTATAATCTGCTCGCATGCCCCTGAACCCCTTAATGAGGCTATACGCTCTCGTCTCCCGTATCATCCTCTCGGCCTCGCACCTGTTGAGGGGGGCCACTCTTATTGAAACGTCGCGTATTAGCTCTACTAGCACTCCCCCGCCCCCGAAGATCTCGACTGGGCCGAAGAACGGGTCTACCCGGCCTCCAACTATTAGTTCGATACCTTTAACTTGTTCCTGGTATAGTATGCCCGTGAAGTCTTCACGTGGCAGTTCGTGGCGGAGGTAGTTCTCCAATATATCGTTGTAGGCCCTCTCAGCTTCCTCCGGCGACGTGATCCCGGTTATCACGCCTCCTATGTCGCTCTTATGCACTACACGCGGGCTGACGACTTTGGCCACAACCTTCTGGGAGCCTATGGACTTGAAGCACTCTACTGCCTCCTGGGGATCCGTTGCGAGACAGTATTTTGGCACTTTGAGGCCGTACTTCTTAGCCACTTCTAGAGCCTCTGTCTCGGATAGCTTCACCTTTTCTCTGCAAGTGTATGGTATGCGTACCGGCTCCCATTTCTCATAGCAAGGGGGTATGCTGTCTAGGTAGAGCGCTTTCGCGGCGTTAACCGCCCTCTCTATGATGTTGTATGTGGGTATGTTGTGATCCTTGTAAAGCCGTAGCCCCATCTCCTCTCCCTCAATGCTGCCCCCTGTGAGGACTACGAACGGCTTATCCGTGGAGTTGTATGCCTCTACTATCACGTCTGCTACCCTGCCGGATATTGTGGGCGGCTGGATGTATGCTATGATGTATATGAGGTCTCCGAAGCCATGTCTCATAATGGCGTCTAGGGCCTTCCTATAGTCCTCCTCCGTTGCGTCGCCCGTGAGGTCTATTGGGTTTCCTACTGCAACTCTCTCGGGGAACATGGACCGCAGCTCCACTCTGAGGGGTTTGGGCGTCTCGGGAACCTCTAGGCCCGCTTTCGAGAGGAGATCGACTGATATGACCCCTGGCCCCCCTGCATGGGTCAGTACGGCCACAGTTCTCCCTTTAGGTCTTCGTGGCTGGGCGAGGGCCTTTGCAGCGTCAAGGAACTCTACGGGGCCATCGGTTTCTATTATGCCTGCCTGTTTCAGAGCGTTCTTAAATACCTCGTAGTCCCCTGATAGGGCTGCCGTGTGGCTGCTAGCCGCCCTTGTCCCGCTCTCAGTTCTCCCCCCTTTTAGGGCGACAATGTGTTTCCCGTTGGCTCTCGCGTCTAGAGCTGCCCTGATTAGATCCTGGCCCCTGCCTGGTGATACGTCTTCGAGGTATAGCATTATCACGTCTACATCGTTCTTTCCAGCGAGGTAGTCTATCAGGTCGACCTCGTCGACGTCGGCCTTGTTGCCTATGTTGATAGCCCTCACTATGCCTACGTTCTCAGTTGCTATATAGTCCATGAACGTCGTCAGGAAGGCGCCACTCTGGCTTACGACCGCAATGCGCCCTAAGGGGGGCCTCCTCATCCTGGTCTTAGGGATGAAGAATGTGTCTACTCCCGTGCTAGCATCGTAGACCCCTATACAGTTGGGGCCCACAAGCCTCATACCATAGCGTCTGACTATAGATACTAGCCTCTCTTCGAGCTCCCTACCCCCCGGGCCGCTCTCGGCGAAGCCCCCTGAGACTACAATAAGGCCCCTAACACCTGCCTTGCCAGCGTCCTCGGCTATCGGTGGCACCCTATCAGCTCTTACTGTGATAACCGCGAGGTCGGGGGGCTCGGGGATGCTTGAGATAGAGGGATACGATTTGAGCCCGAGTATCTCATCGTATTTTGGGTTGACCGGGTATATTTCTCCTCGATAGGAGGAGATGAGGTTCTCAAGTATAGCTCTCCCAACACTACCCACACGCGGGCTAGCCCCTACTACAGCAATACTCTTAGGGTTGAAAAACACGTCCAGCTCTTCCACTCTCCTTCTCCCCCGATGCACTAAGCCGTGGGAGTGGGGGAGGATATTATTCCCCTCCTTGGTATCCATTCTTACCTCCATGGAATACACGTCTGGTGCGGGGGTCACTAGTTTGGCCGAGTACATGAGTACACGGGACGTTAAAAGGCTCGAGGAGGGTTCGAAGGCTACTGTTAGGGGATGGGTCTATAGGTGGAGGGATCTAGGGAAGAGGGTGTTCATCGTAGTCCGTGACTCGGAGGGTATCCTACAGCTTGTAGCGTCTAAGGGGTTCACGCCTGAGGATGTAATAGAGAAGGCTAGGAGGGCCTCGATAGAGTCTAGCATTATAGCTGAGGGGGTCGTGAGGAGGGATAGGAGGGCTCCGGGAGGTGTTGAGCTGAGGCTGACTAACCTAGAGATCGTGGGTCACGCTGAGGACTTCCCCATTAAAGGTGGTGAAGGCATAGACTATCTCTTAGACATCAGGCATTTGTGGATCAGGAGCAGGAAGCTGACAGCGATGTGGAGGCTGAGGCACAAGGCGTTCGAGATCTTCCGGGAGTTCTTTAAGAAGAGGGGTTACTGGGAGGTCAGCCCTCCAATGCTCACACAGGCGGCAGTCGAGGGGGGAGCGACACTGTTTGAGGTCAACTTCTTCGGCAAGAAGGCATACCTCACCCAGAGCGCCCAGTTCTACCTTGAGGCCCTAATATTCAGCCTTGAGAGGGTGTGGACGCTGGCGCCAAGCTTCAGGGCAGAGAGGAGCAGGACGAGAAGGCACCTATACGAGTACTGGCATCTGGAGGCTGAGGCCGCATGGGAGAGGATGGACGGGATGATGAGGCTCGTCGAGGATCTGGTGGCGTACACGGTCGGCCGCCTAGTAGAGACTGCCCACGAGGAGCTGGAGGTACTGGGTAGGAATGTTGAGGCCCTCGAGCCCTCAAGGAAGACCCCGTACCCACGGATAACGTATGAGGAGGCAATCAACATCTTGAAGAGGAAAGGGGTCAAAGTAGAATACGGTGACGACCTTGGAGCGGACGAGGAGAGGATACTCACTGAGGAGTTTGAGACACCCTTCTTCATAACCCACTTCCCACTAGAGCTCAAATCATTCTACATGAAGGAAGACCCCCAGCGCCCAGGCCATGCGCTGGCGTTCGACCTCCTAGCACCTGAGGGTGTCGGGGAGATTGTTGGAGGGAGTGAGAGGGAAGACAACTACGAGGTGCTAAGGAAGAGGATAGAGGAGAGAGGGTACAACGTTGACGACTACCAGTGGTACCTAGACCTCCGCCGTTATGGTAGCGTGCCACACAGCGGGTTCGGGCTGGGTGTGGAGAGGTTCTTGATGTGGGTCGGGGGCAGGGATCACATTAGAGATACTATACCCTTCCCACGCTTCAGGGACAGGATCTACCCGTAACCTTTTGGGAGCGTCAGTGACGCCAACCCTCCTCATCCCTCGGGCCCCTCGGGAGCTTGTGGGGCCCTCACCGGTAGGTTCCGGGTTCCTCCTCATCCGCCCAGGGATTTTGTCGATACCAAAGGGCCTTTTAGCTTGATACTAACCTTTATATTGGTGGGCGATATATATCGGTCGCGGTGCCAGAGTTGAGCGAGTACGCGATAGAAGTCGAGGATCTGAGGAAAGTGTACCCGGGTGGCGTGGAGGCTCTCAGGGGGGTGTCATTCAGGGTTAGGAAGGGCGAGATCTTCTCCCTCCTCGGCCCCAATGGTGCGGGTAAGACTACTACAGTGAGAATCCTGTCAACCCTATACAAGCCTACAGGGGGAGTTGCAAGGGTTCTCGGCTATGATGTTGTGAGGGAGAGCGGTAAGGTCAGAAGGGTTATTGGGGTCGTTAGCCAGGAGTCTACTAGTGATGATGAGATGACGGGTTTCGACAACGTCTACATCCAGGCCCGCTTGTACGGCCTCAGTGGGGAGGAGGCTAGGAGGGCTGCATGGGAGGCCCTCCGCTTTATGGGGCTCGAAAACGCTGCTAACAGGAAGGTCTCGACATATAGTGGGGGCATGAAGAGGAGGCTTGAGATAGCTATGAGCCTAGTCCACACCCCTCAGGTACTATTCCTCGACGAGCCAACCCTAGGGTTGGATGTTGAGAGTAGGAGGGAGCTCTGGAAGCTCATCCTAGACCTCAAGAGGAGGGGTGTGACAATCCTCTTGACAACACACTACATGGAAGAGGCTGACAGGCTCTCCGACAGGGTCGCCATAATAAATGAGGGCAGGATTATAGCGGTGGGCACCCCTGAAGAGTTAAAGAAGAAGGTCGGAGGGGAGGCAATACATATCGCTCCCATGGATCCCCAAGACGCTGACAAGATAATTGAGCGCCTCAAGTCCCATGGATATGATGTCAGGAAAGCTGGGAGGATTGTTGTGGTGAAGGTTGACGACGCTAGTAGGAGGATTACCGAGATAATAAAACTCGTCGAAGACGTTGAAGTACTCGAGGTCGGAGTTGTAAAGCCCAACCTGGAGGAGGTATTCCTCCTCCTCACGGGTAGGAGGCTCATCGAGGAGGAGCCCTCCACCACGGCCCGGATCCCCACTAGGAGGTGAGGAGAGATGATAGGTGCCACCCTAACGCTCCTCTACAGGGAGATTAAGAAGTGGGTGAACAGGAAGCCCGTATTTGTCGTTAGCCTGATAACTCCCATAATATGGATAGCCCTCTTCGGAAAAAGCCTCAACCTACAGAGCCTCTTCCAGCCACCGCCAGGCGTAGCCCAGAACCCCGCGTTCGCAAGCGTTTATAAGAGTATGGTCGAGAAGAGGATGCTAGAGCTATTCGGGACTACAGACTATTTCACCTATATGAGCAGTGGTATGCTGGTCGCATTCAGCCTGTTCCAGGGCCTCTTCAGCGGTGTTAGCATAATATTCGATAAGAGGCTCGGCTACCTGGACAGGCTCCTCGTGACCCCTATACCCAGGATAAGCATATGGGCGAGCAAGATCCTAGCGGTGATAGTGAGGGTGACAGTCCTCTCAACCATACTACTCGTAGTGGCTATCGCCATGGGGATGCAGCTAAAGGAGGGTATAGGACTCGTAGACCTCTTGGGAGCGTGGCTCGTAATAGTACTAGTAGCCGCGGGGATAAGCAGCCTCTACGCTATGATAAGCTTCTACGCGAGCCACCAGGAGGTCGTATTCACCTTAGGTAACCTGCTAAACCTCCCACTCATGTTCGCCAGCAGCGCCCTCTTCCCGGTTGAGCAAATGCCGAGCTGGATGCAGAAGATCGCTAAGGCGAACCCCGTGACTTATGCTGCTGACCTCGTGCGGCACTACCTGATCGGTAGGGCGGTTAACGACTACTGGAAAAGTATAGGCCTACTAGTGGCACTGGTCGCGGTATTGCTAGTCCTGAGCGCGTGGTTGAGTGTGAGGTGGATGGAGTCTAGGTAAGGGTTATACCCTCTCTATCGCGAGGGCGGCAGCGCCTCCCAGTCCGTGGCAGATCGCCGCCACCCCCCTCCTCCCATCGTGTTTCTCTAGGACGTTTATGAGCTCCAGCGTTATCCTGGCCCCGCTCATGCCTAGGGGGTGCCCTATAGCTATTGCACCTCCGTGGACGTTTAGCCTCTCGTAGGGTACTCCGATGTACTTGTTGACTAGGAAGCTGTTGACTGCGAAGGCCTCATTGTTCTCCCAGTAGTCCACGTCCTCAGGCCTCCAGCCCAGCTCCTTTAGGAGGGCTTTGATCGCAACGACGGGGGCATAGGGGAACCTGTCAGGTCTGACGGCTGCGTATGACCAGCCTTTTATCACTGCCTTGGGCTTGAGCCCCACCTCTTCTACTGCCTTCCTGCCCGCTATTATGACACTTGCTGCTCCGTCGCTTATCTGGCTACTAGTGGCCGCCGTATGGAGGCCGTTGGGGAGGAATGCCGGCTTCAGCTGGCTCACCTTCTCTATGCTCGTGTTCCTCCTTATGCCCTCGTCCTGTTCTAGTAGTGTTCTCCCCCCGCTCTCGTATGGGATTACGTAGTCCCTCATTAGCCCGCTGTCCCATGCTTTGGCGGCTCGCATGTGGCTCTCTACTCCTATCCAGTCTAGGATCTCCCTTGTTGCCCCGTGTTCGATCGCTGTCTCGTCCGCCTCCTCACCCATTACCTTGTCGTTTAGTGGGTCGTATAGGCCCTCGTTTACCATCGCATCCCTTACGGGTAGGTAGCCCTTGTAGACAAGCTTAACCCCCCACCTTATTTTCGGTGTTACCGTGAATGGTGCTTGGCTCATGGACTCCATTCCGCCTGCGAGGACAATGTCGTATGCCCCGGTGTGTATGTACATTGCTCCAGTTATGATTGCTGCCATACCGCTGGCGCAGACCATGTCGACGGTCATTGCATCAATATGTTCCGGTATGCCTGCTTTGAGGGCTGCCTGGCGGGCGGTGTTCATACCTGTTCCTGCCCTGATCACGTGGCCATAGACTACAAAGTCTATCATTGAAGGCTCTATGCCCGTCCTCTCGAGTAGTGGGGGTATAGTGTATGATGCGAGATCTACTGCGGGCACGTCTCGGAGGCTTCTCCCGAACTTACCGATAGGGGTTCTGAGACCGTCAATAATGTAGACCGGCTCCCTGAGAACGTGGGCCTTCTCCTTCAACTCGTTCCACCCACACTTTATCGTGTGCTTGATGGGATAATGTGTTTGGATTTTATCCTGGCACTAACAATGTTCCCGGAGGCTAGATATGCCGTCTCCTAGTAGGGTGTGGAGAATGTCTGGAGCGTCAAAGTTGGGGGAAAAAGTATGTTTTTGATGTCGAGCGGGGATAAATTCTACCCGTTAGCTGTTCGTGGTGACGTTTACTAGGAAGCTCATGTAGAATATTGTTGGCTGCGCGTAGAGTATTGTTATCGTGCCGTTTACGTTGCCGCCCCATATGACGCTTGGGTAGAGGCTGTAGTATGGTACCATTACCAGGTATGAGCCGGAGGCTGTGGGTGAGGCCTGCGCTATGAGCATTACAGTCTTTATGGGCGTGTATGTGAGGTTGCCTGGGAGGAGTGTCACTGATATGTCTGTTGGGCTGCCGCCTGTGAGTGGTATGACTATTGGTGCTCCTAGTAGGTATGCGGATCCTAGGTTCTGGCTGTAGAATGTTGCTATTAGCGCGTTCGTGCCTCCCTGCTTTACGTTGAGAGTGTTCTTGTTTAGGCCTAGCGGTATGACTTGTAGTAGTACGCGGTCTGGGTCTCTGCCCTGGAAGATCTGGTGTACTACGAGCCAGTACACCCTGCTGTCGGGGTCGAATAGCCTGTTGCCTATTGGTGCTATTATCTCGGAGGCCCTGTTCGATGGCCAGTCGAAGTAGGTGTATACTCCGCTGGCTCCGACATATCTTGAGACGGCGCTTATCTTAGCCGCTACGGTTGCGGCGTCGATCCATGTGGCGTTGCTCCAGTTTGCTACTCCCCAGTAGTTCACTCCTGGCCCGTTGATCGCTATGTCGAAGCTGCTTGAGGGGTCACTCCACATTACCCTTGCTTTTAGTGCTACTATCTGGCCGGTGTAGTCCTCGACTAGTATTGGGTAGACTCTCCAGTCTCCTGTCTCAGGCCTCCATCCCTGGTCTAGTGCTCCCGTGAAGACGTAGTTCTTGTAGATGGTGTCGTCGCCGCCTGTGGCTACCGCAGGCACTCCTGGCTTGACGATGAATGGCACGCTCACGCTTATCGGCACATATGTCTCTAGGCCCGCTGTCTCATTGTATACTTTGAGGAAGCCCTCGTACACGCCTGGTTTAGTGCCTTCTGGGACTGTGACTGTTACGTTGAACCCTCCGGGCACGGGCTGGGGTGTGACCCAGTCCCACCCTGTCCAGTTGTAGAGGTTTATCCTGACCTTTAGCGGCATTATTACTGGGGACTGGCTGCTCGTGTGGAGGTTGTAGAAGATCCTGATGTCTAGGACGGGGCTCATCATGCTGTTGCTGGCGTTTATGCCGTAGTAGTCCTGGAGGTACTCTAGTGCCTCCTTCTTGGCGAGCTGGAAGGCCTGTGCGGGCTTCCCTATTGGCACGTGGAATGCGTTGCCATAGCGTATGTCATACTGTATCCTGGCGGTCTCCTGTGGGAGTAGGAGGCCGTCGTTGTTATAGTCTATCCAGTAGCTCGTCTCAACGCCCATTATGAAGTAGAAGTTGTATGTGCCGTTCCTACCGTACGGGTCGTAGAGCTTGTAGGGGTAGTATGCGTCTATCTGTGCGAAGTCAGCACTGCTGAGTAGGGCCTCGTTCATCGGTATGAGTAGCCTGCTGCCAGCGGGGATCTTGTCGAGTCTCATGAATATGTAGTCTCCGAGGACTACTACGTAGCCGTTGGGTACTGGTAGGAGCTGGTAGCCGCTGCTCGTCCTCAGTAGGAGCACTGCGTGGGCCAGGTCTACTGCCTTGCTCACTGGTATTGAGGCTGTTCTCTCTAGGTAGAGTGCCTTAGCCTCGAGGGCTGGGGCCCCTGCTGGGCCTACGGGCTCTATGTCTAGAGTCCTGGAGGCGCTTGTGCCGGGCTTTACTACGTCGAAGTATAGTGCTGTGTCCTCGTCCTGTGCCAGTAGTGCGTCAACTGTGCTCTTGGGGAGGCCTAGCATTGCCGCCATGGTGTCGTCGAAGTACTTGCCCACCTCTGATGGAGCGCTACTATAGGCTATGAATCCTCCACTAGTTATCCTGTCTATAGCGTCCCTCAGGTCTACGTGTCCTGTCCCCTCTACGAAGGCGTCGTATCCGAGGTGGCGTGCACTGCTCTTCAAGAGGGTCTTGACTAGCTGTGGTGTCACGTTATAGCCGTTGTCCTTGAGGGCCTGTATGAGTATTGCGACAGCGCCTGCGGTCATCGGTGTGGCCTCGCTCGTGCCTCCGAAGAGGTCGAAGGCCCAGACACCGTCTCCTAGCCCGTCTATGACCCTGCCTACAGCCCATGCGAAGCTGCCCACGTTTACTACGTCAGGCTTGGGGTATGCGAACTGTGTCGGGCCCCTGTCGCTCCAGCTCACCACCTGGTAGTATGCTCCAGGCAGGTAGCCGTAGACTGGCCTGTAAAGGAACTCTGTGCTAGCACCCGCTGTTATGACGCTCGTGGCTGTGCCCGCCATTGTTACTGTGCCGTAGCCTGGGCCTCCGTTGCCTGCCGCGTGCACTATTACTGTGCCGGTCGCTAGGGTCAGGAAGTCCTCCCAGAGGCTTACGGGGTCTGCGTCGCTGGCGTAACCGTTTATGATGAGGTAGCTGCTGCCCCAGCTGTTGCTTATCACGTCGGCCTGAGTCCAGCCTGTGTAGGCCCAGGTGAAGTTCTGTGGGTCTACTAATGTGAACCCTGAGAAGTAGAGCTCTGCAATTATCACGTTACCGTTCCAGAGCGCTGTCGCGCCTCCCACCTTAGCCCCTGGAGCGACCCCTGTGAGGTTATAGTATATGTCGCCATAGCCTAGGGGCCTGGGGACTACTCCCCTGCTCGCAATGACGTGGGCACAGAAGGTTCCGTGGCTTTCGAAGTCAAACTCGAAGTCTAGGAATAGGCCGTAGTAGCTGTCGTATCCCGGTAGTATATAGCCTAGGGTCTCGAAGTCCGCCCACCAGTCGAAGGTCGTGTTGTCACCGAATACTGCGTTCACATCGTTGAACGCACCGGCTATCGCCCCGAGGCTGAAGTCGTTTACACCGTCGCCTGTGAAGTCCCTAGCCGCTATCGGGTTGTTAAAGTTGAGGAGCTGCTCGTCCGCGAAGCTCAGGTCAAAGAAAGCAGGGTCTGGCTCCGGGGCGTAGCCGAGGCTGTAGAGGGAGTACATGAAGAGGTAGTACATCGTGCTCAGGTCAGCGTAGGCGCCGTCGAAGCTGCCGTCACCGTCAAGGTCAACGCTTAGGACAGGGGCGAGGTACCAGACGAAGAAGTTGCCAACCCAGATATTCTGGCTTGCGAGGCCGAAGTGGGCTACCGTGTTGTTGCCGATCTCCGGGGGTACTCCGTAGAGGCTCCCGGCTACGGGTACTGCCAGGTAGCTGTAGTTGCCCGTGCTTCGGTCGTATACAAACATGAGCGTGTAGTTTGTTATGTACAGGCCGCCGTCATAGCCGTCGTAGAATACTATGCCGGTCAGGTTCGGGGCTATGAACGGGTGAGGGTCTATTAGCACGCTACCGTTCCCAACGTATGTTGCCGAGTTTAGTGTGAGGACTAGGCCCATCTCGTCGGCGTCAAAGAGGAGGGGGGCGCCGTATGCGTCCCTAGCTAGGGCGTCCTCCCCTAGGTCGCTCTCACCCATGTCAACTCCGGTGTCGACTACCGCTACCTTTACACCGTCACCCTTATACCCTAGAGACCAGGCGTACTGTGCCCCCATTATGTCTGTGGCACCGTAGATGTCAGCTGTCAGGTTGCCGCCGGCCTGCTCGTATAGGGCGTCGCTCCTCGGCTCGGGGACTTGATGTGGCATGTCTGGGACTATGCTCACCACGTATGGTAGCTTAGCGAGCTGCTCGACCTCGTCCATACTGGCCCACACTATCAGGTACCCGCTGCTGGCCCCCTGGAGCCTGGCGCCGCTCGCGACCGTTGCTACCTGCTTAATGGCCCTGACCGCCTCGTCTCCGCCGGTGAAGTATACTATAACCCTGACCTTACCCTCCTTCCACGTGTCGAGCCTCTTAGCGAACTCGCTCTTAACCTGCTCAAGCACCGTGCTCAGCTTAACACCAACTGGTAGGTGACCGCTCTTAACATAGATCTCCGGGTTGAGGAGGGAGGGGTCAACCTTGCTCTTCCAGTTCTCAGCCCCCAACTGGCTATTGCCAGAGGGCGCCACAGAGCTATACGAGACCTGCTGGGATCCCGCTGCCAGCGCGGCAACACCGAGACCGGCAGAGCCGGCGACCATCAACAGTACCAGCAGGGTAGCCATAAACGCCCTGACCACGTCCAACACCGAACACCCCACCAGAAACCCTCATGATAACGTTTACGGCAAAGAACCCCCTTATAAACCCTAACCGGAAACCAACAAAAACACCAAATCACAAACACAACCCTAGAGGGAAACCCGGGGGAAGGGCCCGTAGCCTAGCCAGGACAGGGCGCCGGCCTCCGGAGCCGGAGGTCCCGGGTTCAAATCCCGGCGGGCCCGCCACAAACCCCTCTAAATCATTGTTAATCTCGTCGTTAAATGTATCGGTAACCGAGACCGCAAAAAGCGGTTAAGGTGTCTCCAGGTTCTTTTCAGAGCTGATAATCATTTCAGCATATTTCTGGAAATATATCATTATTTTTATGATGAATGGTGAATTAACTTGTTATAATGAGTTGACATAACTCTTTCCCACAGGCGGGTCTCGCAGCTAGTTTCTTAAGGACTCGCGCCCTCTCTGCACGTCCTAGTGCTTCATCTGCTACTGCTTGTATCTCTGGGCAGGGGACTCTAACGGATATTTCACCGGTTAGCGTTACCTCTACTGTGCACGGGATTAGGTTCTCATATGTGATGTATAGCCACTCGCCCCGATACCTTAATTCTACATTTGCCAGAATATCGACACTAACCGTGTCAACTAGGATCCTCCCGTAAAGTCCCCGGATATTATCACCTCCACGGTACTCCATCGGGCTTACGATCCTGACGCCGCTCTCCTCCCGGGCCACTCCACTAATTCTCTCGGCGTCACTGCGGCTCACTAGTAAGTCTACGTCACGGGGCCGTACAGAGTCTAGCCCTAGGAGGTAATCAGCGAGGCTACCAACGACTATGAAACCAATCCCATGCTCGTCGAGGATCCTCTTTAACTTCAGAGCTGCAGAGATCAGCTCATCCAATACACGTCACCTAGACGCGTCATTACGCCTAGGTAATCTTACGGCATCTGCTTGGCAGGCATGTGTCCCTAGGTGGATATCATGGGGTACTAGGGGATTACTTTCAGCCATGGTATCCGTTTGAAGTCTTCGTCTAGGGTTGCGATAACGCTTATCTCGTGTTGCCTACACGTCAATGCTATTAGTGCGTCTGCTGGCATTAAGCCGTACTCCTCTATAAGCCCAGTTACTTCCCCGGGTTCTGCAGTTAGTGGTAGTGTTGTGAATAGTTTCAGCACGTGCTGGACTTCATCTTTAATCATTCCCATGAGCCTTTCATCCCTTTTTGCTAGTAGCTTCCTTATCCTCCTAGCGCTTAGTCCAGAGGCCAGGCGTAGATACCCGTAGATGACCTCGTCAATCACTAGGGGATTGATATAGCCGGTTATCTC